>CAJXNF010000098.1 GCA_913056375.1 uncultured Pseudomonadota bacterium
ACGGGACATAAGGTAGTCGAAAAACCGGCTTGGTAGCGCCAGTCATTGCCAGAGCAGTGTTGACTCCAATTGGATTAGGATGAACAAACAGCCAGTTCATCAAGGGTTCCAATCGGTCAGCTAGGGTTGAGTCTGGCTCATCCATCAAGCGGCGCATCAAGCCAGGCACTACGTTGGCAGTGACAGAAATCACACCATGTCCACCACAACGGTGTCGGGCTTCCCATGCCTGATCATCATTCCCTGACCAGCAAGCGATTCCTTCTTTTTCATAGGCTGCAATTCGATCATTCCCTGCGCATTCCTTAACACCCAACAGGTTTGAATGTTTAGCCAATTCACGAATCAGTTCTGGAGGCAGGTCTTGTCCAGTGCGAGAGGGTACGTTGTAGATGATGGCGGGGCCCAACTCCAACACCCGCTGAAAGTGCTCTTTCAGCCCTGTTGGGGAGGTCTTGCCGTAATAGGGATTGATCTGCAGTGAAGCGTGCATCCCTGAAGCGAAGCCGTATTCGGTGGCCTTGAGTGCTTCCCGCGTGTTGTTGCTTCCGGTATTGCCAATCACCTTCAGCCGATCTCCGAAATGATGAACGGTGTGAGCAATCAACATCAGGTGTTCTTCCCAATGCATCAAGTGGCCTTCTCCCGTAGTACCGCCAACTATGATTCCCTCAACACCGTGTTTGATCTGCTCCTGCAGTAGAAAATCATAGGTTGCTAGGTCAATTGATCCATCAGAACAGTAAGGCGTCTTGATTGCGGTCATCAGGCTGGCTGCCAGCAAGTCGGCTTTCATGGTTTGTTTTAGGACAGAGTTTTAGGGAGCTTTTTGGAGATTGGATTCGTAGTAGCGAGTGTATAGCCCGGCTTTCTCCGGAAAGCGGATACCGTAGACGTTGCTGCGCAATTCTGGTCGAAAGAAGCTATTTTCAACTAATCCAACCCAGTCATGCGTCAAGTGTTTGGGAAGATTGATCTGTACCCGCTCTCCTTCTTGAAAGCGAGGATTGATCGGTTTGGGCATTGGACAAACTGGCTCTCCATTGGAGGTATCTCCATAACAGATCCAAGATGCCCGAATGATCACACCAATCCGCTGGGGACCCCCATTCACCTGAATAAAATCACTCGGGGAAAACGAAGTAATGACGACCCGAGAACGATCATTGATACGATCAAAAATCTCTAGTTCGTAGGCCCGATACTCCGCATGAGCCGTACCAAAACAGAGCAAACTGAGCAAGAGGAACCCTAGCCACCGCTTCATTGAGTCACTCCCTCCAGATTGGCCCCCTTCATCAGCGTTCCCTGTGTCTCAGCACCGGTCAGGTTGCTACCCTGCAAATCTGATTGTAGAAAGCTGGCTTTGTTGAGCTTGGCATTCGTAAACACTGCCTCCTTACCATTCACACCGCAGATCAACGCATCTTCCAGATTGGCTTCGTTGAATTGTGCTTGAAACAGCTTTGCTTTGTAGAAATTGCTACCCTTGAGCATCGCTCTGTTGGCCGAGACGACTGTTAGATCACAGAAGCTGAATGAGGAATTGGCAATCACTGCCTGCTCCAAAGATGCCGCTGTCATCAAGGAGCCTGTGAAATCTGCCTTGGTAGCCATCAGTCCTTCGGCTTCCGCCAATGAGAAGTCACAGAGTAGGAACTTACCCCGCATCAGATAGGCCCCGTTCAGCCGAGCTTGTGAAAAACTCGCTAACTCAGCATTCACCTCAATCAGAATCACTCGTTCCATCCTGGCGCCGCTGAAGTCGGTACGCACCAGTGAAGAAGAACGGAAACTCGTCTCACCCAAACTGGAATTCTGAAGATTGGTACCATCCAGATCACAGTTCTCCAGCGCCGCTTCACGCATGCTCGCCCCACGCATATCGCAACCACCGAGGATACAAGCCTCAAAACGAACTGCGTCTAGTACCGTGCTCAAGAAAGTGGTGTCGTTGAAGCGGCATCGTCGAAACACACCACCGGCCAGAGACATCCCATCCAGCTTTATGCTACTCAGGTTCAGATCACGCAGGGGTTCCCGACGACGGATTCGGCGTTCAATTTCATCTCGGTTGATATCCGCCATGATTCACTCCTCCGGCAAGTCGATCAAGTACTTCTGGTAAAGCTCCAGAACTGGTTCGTAGGGCCGCGTCTGCACACCGTTCTGAGAAAACTGATAGGCCATCCCTTCTGCGTCACTAACCAGATTGAATCTTGTTCGGCGTACAAAGATTGATGTTCCAGCGATAGCTTTGCCTGTCAGAATGACTGCACCTCCATCCATTTGCTCACTGATATCGCTAATCCGCTTAAAGCCTCTGATCTCCCGCATGTAGCGATGAGTCTTGCTCACTTTCTGGGCTATTTCCTCTCCAAGAGGAGCCAGATCCTTCTCATCATTTCCAGTAGGCTTCCCCTTACCCCAACGACGCACGATTGCATCCACTGCTTCGCGTTCTTTACTGAAGTCCGCAACTAGCGATTTGAGTTCATCTTCACGTTCTCGGATCCGCTTCCGCTCACTCAGTGAAATACCAACTTCCAAGGTTGATTTCTTTGCTCCTTCCTGAGCTCCAACACTTGGAACCAAGACCACGTATCCCCCTTCGATCTTGCTTCCAGCAACGTCTCCGTCCTTGTTCAGGATGCGCACACACTCCCCACCACTTACAGTCGAATCGGTGATATTCCCCAGCACAAACAGGTGCTCTCCAGCTGTGACAGTAGCCTCCATCAACTCGTTAGCACTGAAAGAACCTCCTGCTTGAATCGTCCCTTTCAAGACATTCTGCTGTACATGTATGTCACTGGTCGCCCGCACCACCGACTGTCCAATGGAACCGCTGACCTCAATACGGAAGGCTTCCACACGGCAACTGTCTCCAATGTTGCCCTTGACCTGCAAGACCCCGTCAAATCGAACAACACCTGCATGGATATTGTCGACTGTCTTAAGGTCGTGAACATGGAGGGCACCATTGTGGTAGCAGACCACTCCATCCTTATCAGCCACAATTTCGTTACGTGCCGTGCCATAGCGTGCATTCTGTCCAGGCACCAATTGACAGATACGTCCTGGAACGGCACTGATCGCCCGTCCCTTGACGGAGTATCCATCATCACCATCGGTCGGTGCGTATACGCGTGCTAGGACTTGTCCAGCCTCGACCTTCTGCATCATCGGCACAGTACGCAGATCAATTCCCGAGAGATCGTCATAACCTGAGCGATCCATGAAAGTCAGTTCTGGGGTTCCGTTTGTACCGTTGCGAGCTCGGCCACCCTGAGCTACACAGATGAAATCATAGTAGCTCTTCTCATCAATCATCTTCTGCACGGATGCCGGATTGAGGCCTTGCACTACGTCATGCTGCTCCAGAAAATGCTCGACCTCCTCCATTGTGACAGTTGCATCGTCCGCCGCTGGTGGAATCAAATTTAGAAACGCGCTCTGCTCATCATGACTGATTTCCACCTGCATCAAAAATTTGCCACTTGTCAGGTCACTGAGTTCCTCAAAGTTCCCTGTGCTTCGTTCGTAAATTTCCAGTAGGCGTTCCGGCAGATAGGGCACATCCATGACGTGCAACTCACGCTGGATGTCGTCCAAATTGGCGACTTCAGCCCCAACCAGCTGTGGTGGAACACGCAACAACAACCGGTCATCAACAACTGCTAACTTGTAAAGTTCCTTCTTTTTTGCCACGTCAGTTTACAATCAAGATAGAGAAGAGGCGAATTGGGTGATTCACTAACTAGGATTACCAGCAAGATCAAGCAGTTGCTGGCGCTCTTCCTTGGAGAGAATCCGATGTTCTCCAGGTCGTAGGGTCCCCAGATCAATACCGCCAATCCGAAAGCGCTTAATTTTGAGCACCGGATAGCCTAGTCCGAGGAACATTTTCTTAATTTGCTGGTTTGTTCCTTCGTGAAGAATCACTTCCAGCCAGGTTTTGTCATTGCGCTGATGAAGAATTTTGCTCTGGACCGGCATGTGAGAGCGTCCATCAATCACAGGCCCACGACGCAATGGCTCCATCTCCGAAACCTGGATCAGGCCGCGTACTTTCACGAAGTAACTCTTAGCGATCTTGAAGCGCGGATGCATGATGCGGTGAGCAAATTCACCATCATTTGTCAGCAGCAGCAATCCTTCTGCATCGTAATCTAGACGACCCACTGGAAAAAGGCGCTGCGACTTGCGCGGGAAGTAATCAACGATCGTTCGTCGACCTTCCGGATCGCTCAGAGATGTGATGCAATTCTTGGGCTTGTAGAGTGCGTACACCTTGCGCTGTCCGACTTCTGGAAGACGAACCTTCTTCCCGTCAACCACCAAATGGTCCCGACCTGGGACCATTCGTTGACCCAACTCCGTGACTGTCTGACCGTTGAGACTGACTATGCCCTCAAGAATCATCTTCTCTGCAGCCCGTCTGGAAGCGATACCAGCCTGGGCCATCACTTTCTGAATTCTGACCGCAGCATTCTCAACTACTGGAGGAAGACTCGTCATGTTTCTAGCTTGTGGAGGACGCTTGGGCAACGAGGGTTTCGAATGCTTGCTGGGCCGCTCGCTGACCCGCTTGTTTTTTGCTTTTACCTGTTCCACGACCATATACTTTCTGTTCTACCAAGGCTGCCATCTCGAACTCTTTCTGGTGATCGGGTCCGGTCTGGTGTATCAACTCATAAGTAACCAGCACACCGAAGTGCTTCTGGACATATTCCTGTAATTCTGACTTAAAATCCCTCACAGCGACATCTTCGACCCGATCCGGCAGCACACTGCTGAAGAGTTTATGGACGATTCGCGTCACCTCTTGCAGTCCCTGCTTTTCTCGGCTATCCAAATAGATCGCAGCAAAAAGTGCTTCGACGGCGTCTGCCAACAGAGATGCTTTCTCGCGCCCACCCGTCATTTCTTCACCTTTGCCCATCAGTAGAAACTGACCGAGCTCCAGCGAGTTTGCAATCCGGCGTAACCCACTTTCGTTCACCAGAGAAGCACGCAATTTCGAAAGACCACCTTCCGACAACTCTGGGAATCGATCCATCAGCAATTCACTGATCAGCAGATCCAGTACTGCATCTCCCAAAAATTCAAAGCGTTCATTGTTCTGTTGAGGACTCCTGGCGTTGCCATCGTGAACACAAGATTTATGAGTTAGTGCCTGCTTCAGCAGTTCAGGTCTGCTGAACTGATAGCCGAGTCGATCACAGAGTTCCTGCGTTGGAGCTTGGGGTGGCATTCCGATCTCCTGAACGATTCACTTTTGGTGATGGAGGGGGTCCTGAGGCGGGTCAAGGATACCAAGCTGACACGGCAAGAGTGTACTCAGCGCGGTCGCTGGCACCAAACTCGAACCGTCTGGGGACTATACATCCCGAGCGTCAGATAGTGAAAGGCTCCATCTGCGGCTGTCTGTTCCACTTCCATCTGGGAGACTCCACCCGGACAGACAGTGCGCAGGGCACGCGCTTCTTCCAGTTCGGTCGTCGCAAACAAAGTGCTAATCTCGCGTACTACAGCATCGGGCTCAGGAGGTTGCTCGCTGGCTTCCAAGTAGAGATGCGTTTGATAGCAGCCGCTGGTACCCAGCATCAAGATGACGCTGAAGATTGCGGTCCGTTTTGCATTGACCATGGGAAGATGATCTTTGTAACGTGAAAAGCCTATTTGACTAAAAATTTCCATCCTAATGATCTTCCCTGTGATGACAAGTTTTATCGATACCCATTGCCACCTGGACAAACTCGCACTTTCTTTACCAGAAGCCCTAACACAGGCTAAGGCCGCCCAAGTGAACAAATTGTTGACGATCTCAGTAGATTCAGAATCGATCAGCTTTGTGACTGAGACAGCAGCAAATCATGAGGAGGTCTATGGATCTCTGGGCATCCATCCGCACGATGCCGGTCAATACAATGATACTATAGCAGAGCAAATTCGTGGCCTTGCCAATCGGAAAGAAATTGTTGCTGTTGGAGAAACTGGCCTCGATTACCACTACATGTATGCAGAGAAGGAGGTCCAACAAGCTGCTTTTGCCACCCAATTGCGGCTTGCTGAAGAACTGCAGCTTCCGATTGTCCTTCATAGCCGTGAAGCAGAAGAGGACACCATAGAGCTTCTGCAAAAGTACCCTCCCAGTCGAGGTGGAGTGGCTCACAGTTTCACCAGTTCTGCGAAGATGGCTCATCAGTTGGTAGAAATGGGTTGGTTGCTGGGAGTCAATGGCATCGTCACTTTTCGAAATGCCCAAGAGCTGCGAGACACTCTGAAGCAAGTCCCCTTGAGTCACCTGATCTTAGAAACAGATTCTCCTTTTCTCAGCCCTATTCCCCATCGAGGCAAGCCCAACGATCCTTCTCGTATTCCCATTGTAGCCAGCTTTCTCGCAGACTGGCTAGAGATCCCCATTGAACAACTAGCAGAACAAACCAATGAAAATGCACAGCGTCTCTTCGCTTTCTCGTAGAGGTACTCGCTTCCTGCTTGGTCTACTCGGAACCTTTCTACTTGGGGCAACTCTGGTACATGCTGAACCCTATCTAGTGGTCTCTGGTGATTTGCGTGGTGAGATCAAGCCTTGTGGCTGTGCAGAGGAAGGTGATATGGGTGGACTCCAGCGTCGGGGGACCGCACTGAGTAATTGGCGCTCAGAACACTCTGATTTGCTGTATCTGGATTTGGGCAACAATTTTCCCGAGCCCTCTGCTCAGGGAAAGCTGAAACTAGACTTGATTCAACAGGCGCTGAAACTACTAAAACCTGCTGCTATTCTTCCAGGGCCTCACGAATGGAACTATGGTCAAGCAACCTGGGACACTTCCTTACCCTATTTGCTCAGCAACGCTATCGATTTACCTTGGCCTCAGGTCATCAGTCAGAACGTTGGTGGAGAGCGTTGGGAGATCTGGGGCTACGTCACACCCAATTTGCTCTACCAGAACGAAAACGATCTACCCAACGTTCTTCCAGTCAGCAATGCACTGATTCAACAGTGGCAATCCCAGAGCCAACCAGGAACCAAGCGATTGCTGCTCTTCCGTGGTACATCTGTAGAAGCAGATAGATTTCTGCAGAGCGGTTGGTTCGATCGCATTCTGGTTGGTAGCACCAACAATGATGAATTGAATCAGGTCACAACCTTTGCAACAGCAACTCAGCCCTTACAGATGATCCCCACCAAAGGGCAGGGGCTCTATCATGGTTTCTCTTCGAGTGATCAGTTAGATGTTCGCTGGCTCCGTCTGGACACTGCTGATTGGGAACCCCTCACACCACTGTTCACAAACTATGATCAAGAGGTCAAACAATTATTCCTGAGTGGATTGAAGCGGATGCAGCAACTGCAACAGGAAACACGATTTGTTGGAGCTGCAGCTTGTACCACCTGCCACACTCAAGCTCATCAAAGTTGGGAATCTAGTCGACACAGCCATGCGTTAGCCACCCTGACAAGAGTCGGTAAGGACTTCGATCCTGAGTGCTTGCAGTGCCATGTTGTTGGGTTTCAAAAGAAAGGCTTTCTCAGCAATCAACTCACACCCCAACTTGCTAATGTTCAGTGTGAAAACTGTCATGGGTCTGCCCAAGATCACATCAAGAATCCACTGAACCACCCACCACTGGATGCTCGTCAAGCCTGTGTGAGCTGTCATGTCGGCAGCCATTCTCCCAGCTTTGACTTCTCAACTTACTGGCCTAAAATTCAGCACAAATAGATTTTCTTTTTTTGGCACACCCTCTGCAGAAAGTAGAAAAAATGATCGAACACAAGCCCGCGGTTCGATCTTCAGATGCACAATTTCCCGGGTCCCTGACGTAAACCGAACAAGGAGGTTAGGATGTCACTGACTTTGCGAGAGATGGTTGGCAAACTGGAAAGCCTGACGCGTCAGCAACTGACAATATCACAAGGCTTAGATGTACTGGAAGAGCAGGCCAAGACCTGCAATGAGTTACTGATTATCAACGTGATGCGTGACGCATTTTACGAGACGATGCTGGAAGAACAATTAGCGAGTGGAGCTTGAAGTGTTAGTAGAAGGTGTGCTGGACGGAAGTTCTCATTTATTTGCTGGACAAATGCACCCAACTTGGCTTGTTGACCGAGATCAACGCTTTGTCCAGTCGATTACAAGAGATCGTTCTGATGCCGTCGGTATTGGAATGATTGATTGCTTTGATATCGCTAGTGAACAAGAATTTGAGTTTGAATCCGCTGTTCTCTGCATCAACGGATAATCGGCCGCACTGAGAACCTTGCCCCATTGAAATGTTAGTACCACAGCCGCTTCTAGTAGAGGAGCCACTTACTCAGATATAGTCTCTCAACTTAAATTTGAACCAGATTCATCTCATCTCATAATCTCTCCTTGAGCAAGGTATGCAGCAACTATCTCTAGAAGCCCGGCAACGCATCCATGAGCGCTATGAGCGGCAGTCTGTCTCTCAGCAGCAACTGGCGGAAGACTTTCAGGTCTCTCTCAGCACGGTGAAACGGATTCTCAAGCGCTCCAAAGACGATCTCGGCCG
>CAJXNF010000099.1 GCA_913056375.1 uncultured Pseudomonadota bacterium
CCATCAGCAACAAACCACATCCCGCTACAACGATCACAGCAAGTACAAACGATGGACTCCAGGAGAGAATGGCCAGCAGCAAACACAAGCCCCAGGCAGAAAAACGAAAAATTCTTGGCAGCGCTTCGTGAGGTTGCTGACTCATCCAGAGGCTACCAGCAACGGCTCCAAGTCCCAGCCCAGAAGAGAGCAAGGCCAATCCCTCGACTCCTTGGTGAAACAACAGATCTGAGACCCCCGGAAGTAGCTCTGCAAGTTGTCGAACGCCAAGGCAGAGTATGATAAAAATGGCTAACCAGGGCCCGAGCAAGGGATGTTGACGAGCATAGTGCAAGCCTGCGCGGATGCTTTGAATCAGGCCGGTTGGTGCAGTTTGACGAACCTGCTCTACGTGCTCTTCCTGAATCTTTAAATACCACAGTACTCCCCAGAACCAGCAGTAGCCGGTTGCGCTGAAGCCCAATAAAATGGTCGGGCTCAGCCATACCAGCCCAGCTCCCGCCAGCATGGGACCAAGAAATCTTGCCAGGTTGAAGATGATTGCGTTGAGTGAAACAGCAGATGTTAAGTGTTGGCGAGGTACCATTGAAGAGACCAGCGCCATCCGTGAAGGCTGAGCGAAGCTCGTGACTACTCCCTGAATCAAAACCAGACCAAGTAAAACAGGGAGAGTCAGTAAATTATTGAGCAACAGTAGGCAGAAGAGCAAGGCTTGGAGAAAAATCAGTCCCTGGGTAATTCGAAGTACCTTGATGCGGCTGTAGCGGTCTGCAAAGACACCTGCTATAGGAGCCAGCAGCAGGGAGGGGGCCAGTTCAGCCATTGAAATCGCTCCCAGCCAGAAACCGGAATGGGTCATCTCCCAGGTGAGCCAACCAACCGTAGTGCGTTGTATCCAGAGTCCCAGCAGGTTGGGGATGTTGCTGAGTGCATATTCACGGTAGGGATGCTGCGCCAGCGCCTGGTGGATCGGATTTTTCTGCCAGCGTTCGATCAAAGCTAGCGGCATGGAGGCTCAGTTGTAGAGCGGTGAGATGGCTTCAATCTCTGTCCGGGCAATTTCAAAGCGACTCTTGCAGTATTCGCAGGTAACTTCCAGGTGTGCCTGACCCGGTTCAAAGAGAGCTTCTCCTTCGTTGATATAGAGCGATTGGAGGTTTGCCAGCATGCGTTCCTGGGAGCAATTACAGTGATACTGAACTGTGCGGGCTCCCATTGGCTGGAACTGTAATTCCTGAAAGTAGACGGCGAGTTCTTCAGGTTGCTGTAGTCCACGATTCATCAGGTCCGCTAGGCGTGGTCCGTAGAGTTCGTCACAGTGCAGCAAGGCTTCGCTGGAATGATCAATCTCCGTATCTCCTGGCAGCCCAGGCAGCTGCAGAACTAGATAGCTCTGATCACTATTTTGGGAAATCCGTACCAGGCTATTGAACTGGTAGGAGCGCTCTAACACCTGGTTGATGATGTTACGTAGAGAAACTCCGTTGACTTCAATGATTGAATTGTAGGGCTCCTTGGCATTCTGGAAGCTCTTGCGCACCCGGACAATGCCTGTGATGCGCTCTGGAAACTCTTTGAGGTCTTCTGGCATCAGCAAGCAACGAACATGTCCACCTGCTGTGATTTCGAGTTTCACCCGAAGATACGGATCTTCAGCGTCGAGGTACAGGCCAAGCTGTTCTCCGTGCTTGAGCAAGGCCAGCATGGGCATGAAACTCAGCACAACATCCCGAAAGTAAGCAAAGCCACCTCCCTGTAGAGGATGGATCAAGGCCAGTTCCTGAATCAGTTGCTGTCCTTCGAGGAAATAAAAGGCGAAGCGTTTGGTCGAATCAACGAAGGTATAGATGCGGCTTTCGAGCAGCTCCATGCGGAATCTCTAGTCAATGTGAAGTGGCCAACTCAAGCCGCAAGGCGGCAGGCCCGAGGAAAGGTTTCCAGGAAGCGGCCGAAGTGCTCCCAAAGCGTTTCAACAGACATTTGGCGCTGAATGAAACATTCCCCCAAACTGCGTAACAGGATGAAATTGACAGCCTGGTTCTCGGCTTTTTTGTCGTGAAGCAATAAGGCTCTGAACGCCATGGCATCCAGCTGTGGTAGGGTGACCTCGGGAAGCAGGGGCAACAGAAAGTCACGGATGCGTTGATAATTTTCTTCCGCCAAATGACCTTCTTGCCAGGACACATAGGTCGCAAAGAGCATTCCAGTACCAACGGCCTCCCCGTGCAGCCACTGTCCGTAGCCGGCGTGGGTTTCGATCAGGTGTCCCAGGGTGTGGCCAAAGTTTAGCGTAGCTCGTAGTCCGGTTTCGTGCTCATCCTCTTCGACAACCCGGCGCTTGACGTCACAGGATCGGGTGACGGCTTCTTCAAGAAATTCAAAATCCAGTGGTTCCAGCGTTTGCTGTTGTAGGAATTCGAAGAGCGAATGGTCGTGGATCAGTCCATGTTTGGCGAGTTCAAAGTAACCCGCCCGCAACTCTCGAATCGGCAACGTCTTGAGAAATTCTAGATCAATACAGACGTACTCTGGTTGCTTGAAGACGCCAATCATGTTTTTGCCTAGCGGATGATTGACGGCAGTTTTACCTCCAACACTGCTGTCTACATTGGCAAGCAGGGTCGTCGGAACCTGTACGAAGGGAATACCACGCATGAAAGTTCCGGCGGCAAAACCAGTCATGTCTCCAATCACCCCACCTCCAAAGGCGATCAACCAGGTCTTTCGGTTGGCAGAGCGCTCCAGCAGGAAGTCATAAATTCTTGTCAGGTCAGCGAGGGTTTTGTGTTGCTCCCCATCAGGGATTACACAGGTGGCAGTCTCGAAGCCATTTTGTTGAAGTTCCGTAGCGAGCAGGTCTGGATACAGCCGTTGTAAAGCATCATTGGTCACCACAACCACCTGACGAGCATTCCGCTCTCGGAGTATTTTGGTCAAAGATGCAGACCAGTGGTTGGTTCCAATGGTGATTTGGTAACTTCGACCAGGCAGATTTACAGTCAATTCTTGCATCAGTCTTCCGCAGTAGGCAGAGAAATTGGGACGAAACGGTCTCGACCCATCGTCCAGAAGTTCATTTGGTGCCAGACCTCGCCATTGGGCTGGAATTCAAAGCGCCCGGTGACACCTTGAGTGGGCGGTTGGTTCAGCAAAGCCTCCCTCAGGGCATCCGGATCCTGGTTCGCAGGTTGAGTCAGCAGTTGCAGCAACAGCTTGGCGGTATCGTACGCATAGGCCGTGTAAGCAGTGGGACCAACATATCCTTGATAGCGATAGAAGAACCGCTCGTGCTCTGCGACAAAGTGCTGTACCTCTTGGGCTTCACTGTGAGGAAAGAAACTATCAGTGAAGACAGCCTGACGGATGGTTTCCCGTTTGGGGGCAAAGAGCAGCAGAGGATTGTTCCAGCCGCTGTCGCCCAGAATCAGAGAATCTTCGAGACCGTAAACTTCCAGATAGGGGAAGATAATCTCCAGGTCCTGGGTCTGGTCACCAGCAATCAGGAAGATCGCGTCAAAGTTCTGCTCCGGTATTCCACGATCTTTTTGTTCTTCAATCAGGGCATCTTCTTCGTCAGTTCGATAGCGACGGATACCGGTGAAAGACTCAAACTCATCTACGAAGCTCTTCTGGCTGTTTTCGTAGCGCTGAATATTCTGAATTTGGGCACCAATCGCTCTGGCTTGTTCCCAGAAGACTCTTAGTTTCTCACGTCCCTCCCGACTGTCTGGATAGAGCACAACAAAGCGGCGTGCCTGTAGGTACTCAGTGGCGTAATCCAGCAGCGCTTCTACTTCTTGTTCCCAACTGATGTTGTTGCGGAAAACATAGTCTCCCAGATCAGCGATACTGGTGGTCACTGAGAGTGAAATCATCGGTACTTTGAATGCTTCCGCTTCCGCCGCTGCTGCTTCAGAGGTTCTACGAGCCAGTGGGCCAATGACCGCCATCACGTGCTCATCTTCTACCAATTCACGGAAGCCCTGCCGAGTAGTATCGGGATCCAGTTTCGTGTCACGGAACACAAATTCCCACCGAGGTGGTAGAGGAAGTTGTAGGGGTTCCGCCTTGGTGATCTCAGTTTGATTGTCTGGCTGAGGAGCAGTCAGGTTATCTATCCGAGAAAATGTCACTGGATCTGCGAAATCACTTTCAGGAGTGATATTGTCTGTCGAAGTGGCGGCCACCATTTCTGGTTCCGTGGTCACGCTGGTATTGTCGGCTGGAGTTGATTTCGTGAGGTTGTCAACCAAAGACTCTACGGTGAGGTTGTCCTTGGGGAGGGGAGGAGCTTCTTGTAAAGCCAGCCGCAACCCTTCAATCGTCTGCTGTGTCAGGCGTGCTGCGGTAGGAATGGTTGTGGTCAACGGCAGCAGCACACCAACTCGATAGGGTTTGAGTTGAGCACGACGTTGTAGGAACTCCTGCAAGTTCTCTAGGCGCAGGATCTCTGTACGATCTCCCTTCAGGTTGGCTTCCTGCAGTAGCTGCTCACAGAGCAAGAGTCCCTCTGCATAATTCCTCTCCTTCACAAGCCTGTCCAAGCGTAGTTGGGGGAGCACCTGCTGAATAAAGGGGACGTCGGCAAACTCATTGCTGAATTGCTCAAGCACACGGGAATTGGAGATTTTTTCAAACAGGTTCTCCAAGGTTTTACTGAATTCTTTTTGCTGCTCATTGTCCAGTAAGCGTGCTTCCTCCAGGCGATAGCGCAAGGCCTCGGCTAGATTACCCTGATTTTCAGCTGTTCGGCCACGTAGTGATAAGTAGTAGCGTAGTTGCTGAGAATCAGCATCTTGCACGAAAATAGATGCTGCGGCTTCCAAGGTTGGCGTCCAGACTGGGCTTTGCTCCAACCAGATCAGAAAAACCTGATCACGGTAGCGACTACGAGGATAGTGGGAGAGAAAAGCTTTTGCGAAGCTGCCTATGTTTGAACGATCTGTTTGAGCCGCCCCGATGCGTAAGCGGTAGTATTCTTTCTCTTCTTCTGGCAACAAGGCTTGTTGGCGAATCAATTCCTCTGCAGCCAATTCTGGATCTGCTGGAAGCAAAGCATCCAGTTCTGGGATGTTTCCCCTGTAGCGGTAGGGAAACACTACTCCAGATGAGGACTGTTCGGTTTGAACAGCAGAAACTGACTCAGCAGGGGCAGAGATCGGAGGAAAAAGCTGTTGCAGACCTTGCTCCAGTTCCTGCGGCTGACTCAGCAGACTTTGTGCTGCAAGAGAGCCAGCGCCAACGAACCAAAGCAGAAAAAGCAGTAGGAGCTTATAGCATCGACAGGAGCAACCAGATGGCCGCGACATCCACGCCCAGAACGGTCCAATTGATTGTCTTCTGTGCGCTGGGTCGCAGGTGATCATAGTTGCGTTTGAACAAGTTTTTGAGCAGAAAGCGAGATTGGGGTGCGAGCCATTGCATTCGAAACCTCATAAGAATAGTGGATCTTACGTGAAACAGCCTTCAGTGCAATAGTTTTGCAGGAACCCGATGATTGTCAATCCGTCGTGTCCAATACTGACGATCCGCATACTCCAGAAGCTCCAGCGCATGCCGGCGTCCGGTCTGTAGTAATTCCTTACACTCAATCACGCTGATCGTCTCATGAGTGGAAAACCACTGCTGTAGCTGTTCACGGAAGCGTTCCAGTTGTGGAGGCAAGTACCAGAGATCTTCAGCAACTCGAACCAACTGCTTGTGAAAAGTTGCCTGCTTGAGCAGGGGCAGGGCCGTTCGTTCATCCAAGCCAGCTTGTTCCAGTAGTTGTGTTTGTCGTAACGGTTGAAAGCCCCCCTCTTTCAGTAATTCCAGCAAAGCTTCCAGCTGAGTGACGGCTGTTTTTCCCTGCTGGGCTTGGTGACTAGGCAAAGCGTAGAATTCACCACGACGACTGCAAAGCTGTTGGCGTTCAAAAAATTTCAGCAGTCCTTCACTCACTCCAGTCAGGGGAAAGATACGCTGTAATTTCCCCTGCAAGGCAGCTACAGGTAGTCCCTCACGCTCAGGAAATTCCTGGTGTTGTTGCTCCAGTTGACGATGTACAAAACGCCCAACACGTTCCAGATGTTCTGGATGGAATAACAAAGCCTGGGGTTGACCGGCCTGTACCAGCACTTGTCGGCTGAGCAAGCCAGCGACCTCTTTCTGAAGAGCCTTGGCTGATCCAGGGGTTCTCAGTGCCAACTCTGCTAGGCTGGTCCCACGGAGTCCTTGAAGCCAGGTAGCAGACTGAATCTGTTCAGAGAGTGAGCCCTGACTCAATTGACGCAACCGCTGTGCCCGCTCCTGCCGCAATCTGCGTGATTTGTTTGGTGCAGCATCGAGTACAGTTCCCCCTCCCAAAGTACGCAAGGGGCTTCTGCCTCGAATCAAAAATCGATCACCATGTCGACTGCTCAATTCTCGTTCGAGACGGAGTTGAACCAGCCCGGTTTCTCCAGGAGCTAGTTGGCCTTCTTCCAAGGGGATCAAGCGTGCAGGAACTGACGCGCTGCCAAGATGCAGATGCACCCTTTCCCGATGACGCAAAGGGGATGATAGATCTTCCAGTACTTCGAGTTCTCCATCGAGCAAGTAAGAAGTCAGCAAGGAGTTAGCGGCTGCCAATTGATCGCCCCGCTGGATTTCTTCAACAGAAATCTGGGATAGATTGATTGCGGCTCGTTCGCCAGCCCAGATTTGTTCCACTGGGGCTCCATGAACTTGCAGACTGCGTATACGCCGTGGGTGTTGTAGTGGCCATTGCCACACTTCTTCTTCCAGTTTCAGGTTCCCGCTGCGAACGGTTCCCGTGACAACGGTTCCAAATCCTTTGATGCCAAAAGATCGATCCACATCCAGCCGGAAGGAACGGTCACTGTTTGTACGTTGGGTCTCAGAGGCGATTTGCAGCAGAGCGTTTCGCAGTTCATCCAGACCTTCCCCGGTTTTGGCAGAGGTCCGGAGCAGTGGCGCCTCAGCTAGGAATGTGTCTTTCACCAACTCACGAACCTCATCAGCACAGAGATCCAGCATTTCTGGATCATCCACCTTATCACACCGGGTCAGGACCAGTAGGCCTCGCTGGACTCCCAATAATCGGCAGATATGCAGATGCTCTCGAGTCTGGGGCATCACCCCTTCATCTGCCGCGATGACAAGGAGCACTGCATCCAATCCGCTGATTCCAGCCAGCATGTTATGAACAAAGCGCTCGTGCCCAGGAACATCAACGAAAGCGATCCGAATACTCTCCAGTTCCATGTGAGCAAAGCCCAGATCGATTGTAATCCCCCGGCGTTTTTCTTCGGCTAGGCGATCTGTATCGATACCAGTCAGTGCCTGAACCAGTGTGGTCTTGCCATGATCGACGTGACCACTGGTTCCCAGCACGAGGTGTGGCAGGGAAGACATTTGTAGGAGAATGAGCGAAGGAAGATGCAGCCGGATGAGTGGATAACATCTCCAGCTGCTTGAAGATTAAGCCTAGAGGTCAGTAACGGCACCCAAAGAGGCTGAACTGACACTGCGAGCATACTTGGCCAAGACACCACGCTCATATCTTGGTGCGGGTGTTTGCCAGTTCTGTAGGCGTTGCTGAATTTCTGCTTCTGGCAGATCCAGGTTGAGTTGGCAGTTTTCAGCGTCAATGGTGATCGGGTCGCCATCCTGCACAATGGCCAGAGGACCTCCAGCGTACGCTTCTGGAGTAACATGGCCGATCACAAAACCGTGACTTCCTCCAGAGAAGCGTCCGTCAGTGATCAGGGCTACCTCCTTACCAAGTCCACGGCCCATGATGGCGGATGTGGGTGAGAGCATCTCACGCATTCCTGGAGCACCACGCGGGCCTTCGTAACGAATGACAATCACATCCCCCTTGATGACCGTTCCATCCAGGATTCGCCGAAGAGCTTCTTCCTCAGAATCAAAGACCCGAGCGGTTCCTGAGAAATTGAGGCCTTCTTTACCGGAGATCTTGGCAACAGCACCTTCTGGAGCCAAATTCCCCCGTAAAATGACCAAATGTCCATTGGGTTTGATCGGTTTGTCGAAGGGCATCACAACTTCCTGGTCTGCTGGATAGTCTTCGACCCCTTCCAGATTTTCAGCCATGGTTTTGCCGGTGACTGTCATACAGTCGCCATGTAGCATACCAGCGTTCAATAGACGCTTGAGCAGTGGTTGTAGGCCACCAATGTTGACCAGATCAACCATCAGGAAGCGACCGCTTGGTCTTAGGTCGGCCAGTACTGGGGTTTTGGCGCCAATCCGCTGAAAGTCTTCCAGGGTCAGATCTACTTCCGCAGCATGTGCCATCGCCAGCAGATGCAATACCGCATTGGTTGAACCACCAAGAGCCGTCACAACGGTGATTGCATTTTCAAAAGCCTTCTTGGTCATAATGTCGCGTGGACAGATGTTCTGCTCGACTAATTTGAGAAAACTCAACAAGCTATTTTGCTGCTTTTTAACATCGGGCACAGCTTGATATGACATGAGCCAAATTAACCAGCTTGACAAACTTGTTGAAAAAGAAAACAGACAATGTTTTT
>CAJXNF010000100.1 GCA_913056375.1 uncultured Pseudomonadota bacterium
TTGCTTTGAAGGGGCAGCTCTTAGGTGCTGTCGAAGCGAAGGAACTTGGGCTGATTAATCAGATTGTCCCCAGACAGAGTCTTGAAGACACGAAAAAAAGATATCTGTCAGATTTGAAAGAATGTTCTCCTTTAGCTTTGAGAGCTTCCAAACAAATGATGCTACAAGGGCTAGCACAAGGATCCTTAGAAAATGCTTTCAGAGCCAACTATCCTAGCTTTCAACGGATGCTTGCGAGTGAAGATGCCAAAGAGGGTGTTCAGGCATTTGCCGAAAAAAGAAAGCCTGTTTGGAAGTGTAGATAATTCAATAAATTTATTAGATTTGAGGATCTATCCATGCCAGTTTGCAACAGATGTGAGAAGACATTCGACGTGGAAACAGCTCCAGGAGCTTTGATGTTTGGGCACCCGTCTACTGTTACCGAGGCGGTACCCGTTTGGAAGGCTCATATTTGCCAGGAGTGTGAGACAGAGATGGTTGCTGAATTCAAGCGCAAGCCATTGATGAAGGATCCTGAAAAAACATGACAACGCCTTTCTACGTTGAGGTCGGTCAAACTTCGACTTTCTCAAAGACTGTTTCTGAGAGTGATGTTTATCTCTTTGCTGGGATCACAGGAGATTTTTCTCCAAACCATGTGAACAAGCAGTACATGGAGAAATCTTCGTATGGAAAGTTGATGGCTCATGGTGCGCTACTTGTCGGCTTCATGTCCACCGTTTCAACGCTAGCGATTGCGAATACCAGAGAGGCCGAGGAAACCCCTGTTTCTGTCGGATATGATCGAGTTCGATTTCTTAAACCAGTTTTCTTGGGAGATACCGTTACTTTGACTTATCGAATTGCGGAAATAGATCACTCTCGTAAGCGCTCATATGCCGATATTGAGGTAGTGAACCAAGAACAAGAACTAGTCGGAGTAGGTAGACATATCCTTCAATGGGTACCGAATTCTTCAAAAGATGTGGAAACCCAGTGAGTTTCGATCTGGAAGGACAGCGCTTTGTGATTACAGGTGCTGGAAGAGGAATCGGCAAAGCAATTGGGCAAAGATTCGCCGAATTGGGTGCAAGGGTCTCAGCATGGGACTTAAACTTAGCAGAAATCGCCTCAGATCCTGCTTTTGAACATAGCGTACAAGTGGACGTAACCGATGAAGCATCGGTTTCCAAGGGAATTGAAGCCAGCTTGGAAGCACTTGGGGGCTTGGAAGGATTGATTGCAAGTGCCGGGATTAACGGACCGACTAAGCCAACTTGGGAATATTCTCTTTCGGATTGGCAGCAAGTTATGGATGTTGATCTAACCGGAGTTTTCCTGTCTGTAAGATCAGTACTTTCCCATTTGCGTTCTACTGGTTACGGAAGAGTCGTCATTATTGCTTCAGTGGCCGCAAAAGATGGAAATCCGGGGGCCGTTGCCTATGGTGCAGCGAAGGCCGGAGTCGTTGGGTTTGCGAAGGGATTGGCTAGAGAACTTCAACCCTCAAAGATCACTGTCAACTGTATAACACCTGCGATTACTGAGACAGATCTGCTGAAGGGAATGTCTGAGGATTACATCAAAGAAAAAAAAGCTCTGATCCCAATGGGACGATTTTGTTCGGTGCAGGAAATTGCTGACATGACTGCTTGGGTGGCTAGTCCGAGATGCTCATTTACTACGGGGCAACTTTTTGATGTCACAGGTGGACGAGCCAAACATTGATGAGTAGGGCACTCACACTGGATGATCTAAATATTCATCAGGTTTGTGTTTCCAAGCAGTGTGATTTTATCGAATCTCTTGATTGCTTTGCTCGGCATGGAGTCTTCCGAACAGCGATTTGGAAGCCAATGTTGGATGATGTGGGAGTAGAACAGGCCAAGAGAGCACTTCGAGATTCAGGTGTACGAGCCGAAGCGCTCTGTGCCCTCGTTTTGATTGATTCTCAAAGTGAAGAAGATCAGATCTCACAGAGATTGAAAAATCAGCAACTCCTTGAAATCGCAGCTGAGTTGGAGATCTCCTCGGTTGTGGTCATCTCGGGTGGGCTACCATCTGATTCGAAGGATATTCGACTTCAAAAGGAAGCGGCCCTCGAAGAACTAGGACTCTTGTTGCCCACTGCTGAGAAACTGGGAATATGCCTATCTCTAGAGCCTCTTCACCCAATGGTTTGTGGCATGAGATCGGTGATCTCCAGCCTCAGAGATGCAGTTGAAATTTTGGATGATCTCTCTCATCCGAATTTGACAATTGCGCTCGACAGCTATGCTCTTTGGTGGGATCAAGGATTGGAAGAACAAATTCATCAAGCAGGAACACGAATTCAGCACCTGCATGTTTCTGATTGGCTGCCTCAAACGAAAGATTTGCGACTAGATAGAGGGATGCCCGGGGATGGCTGCATCGATAATCGTAAAATCAGGTCTTGGATGGAGAGGGAAGGATTTAAAGGCCCTGTTGAAGTCGAGATCTTTTCAGCCTTTGACTGGTGGCTGAGGCCCGCAGATGAGATGGTCAAAACAATCTGTGATCGCTTGGAATTTCTTTGATTAACCACGTTAGTTCAATGGAGACAGTGTTTTGTTAAATATCAAGGAGGTTCACTCAGGATATGGCAAACTCAAAATCCTTCGCGGGATCAACCTCAATGTTCCCCAGGGAGGTGTAGTTGCCCTCTTGGGCGGTAATGGCACGGGCAAATCAACCTTACTGAAAACCATTTCAGGGCTGGTACCTGTGATGGAGGGAAGTATCGAGTTTGATGGGCAAATTATCTCCGGTAAGAAACCCCACGAAATTGTGAGAAGCGGACTTGTGCAGGTGACGCAGTCCAAAGAGGCATATCCCGCGATGACCGTGGAAGAGAACTTGATGCTGGGGGCTTTTACCCGAAGCGACAGTGGTGGTGTAAGAGCTGATCTGGAGAAAGTGTATGAGTTCTTTCCGGTACTGAGACAAAGAAGGAAAGTGCTCTCTGGAACCTTGAGCGGTGGCGAGGTCCAGATGCTCGTCATTGGTAGAGGTCTGATGGCCAAACCCAAGATGTTGATGCTAGATGAGCCCAGTGCCGCACTTGCTCCCAAGGTCGTTTTAGAAATCTTTTCGAATATATATAAAATCAGTCAGACGGGTGTTACGATTCTCATCGTGGAGCAAAATGTGAGAATGGCTCTACTTTTAGCTCAATACGCCTATATTATTCGTGATGGAGTAATCATGATCGAGGGTTCAGCAGAAGATTTAATCAATGATTCCTCGGTAAAAGACTCTTTCTTGGGTGGCACAGTCGCAAACACAAAAAAATCTCTCAATTCCTAACCAATAAATCAGCCTCATGGACTTTGATTTTGGATCTTTACTAGCGTTTATCATTTTTGGAGTGACGATTGGGGTCGTTTATGGAATTGTGGCCTTGGGAATCTCTCTAATCTATTCAGGCTTGGACATCGTTCATTTCGCTCATGGTGAAATCTACATGTTTGGGGCGTTTCTGGGCCTTGTTCTCTCTCAACAGATAGGTATCCCTTATCCTGGAGCAATGATTGGAGCGATGGTTCTAGCGGCCTTGCTCGGCATGTTCATTGAGCGGGTCTTCTATAGGCGTCTCACGAGATCGGGGGGTGGATACACCGTTGCTGGGATGGGAATGATTATCTGTGGTTTTGGAATGTCTGTGGCGTTAATGAACGTCGCTTTTCTGATTTGGGGAGCAGATGCGGAACCCTTCCCAGTTGAATTTGGTATAGAACCTTTAGAGATCAATGATATTTCGATACCACCAAGCTATTTACTTACAGCTGTGGTGTCTTTGTGTTTGATGGGAATCCTGAATTACTTTTTGCGCTACACGAAAATCGGTCTGGCTGTTAGAGCCGTCGCGCACAACAAGGACATTGCTTTTTTAATGGGCATCAATGTTCCCTTGTTCATCTCGCTGATTTTCGGACTGGCCTGTGCGTTAGCCGCAGCGGCTGGAGTGCTTGTAGGACCAATGCAGTCAGTTCAAGTAGAGATGGGTTACCTGATGTTGATGAAAGCATTTGCAGCTGCAGTCGTAGGAGGGTTTGGCAGTCTGCCAGGTGCGTTGATTGGAGGAATTCTTGTCGGAATTTTTGAAAATCTTGGTGCGGCATACATTTCTGCCAGTCACAAAGATATCTACGCTTTTTTGCTGCTGATCCTTGTGTTGATGTACCGGCCTGCCGGTCTGTTTGGGGTGGTGGCAAAAGTAAAGGCATGAAAATGTTCATGCCACTTTTCCAACTAGGCTTAAAAAGGAGGAAGCCATGAGAAACTGGACTAAATTCCTTGCTGGATTGGCTGCAGGAGGATTCGTTCTCTCAGCAACAGCGGCACTAGCTGATGAAATTCGTGTTGGTATCACAATGCGGATGGTTAGTGAGAATGGTCAGAAATACGGTCAGATGGTCATGGATGAGATCGGACTCATCAATGAAGCTGGCGGTATCAACGGTCACCAGATCAAAGCAACACTGATGAATGACGAGTGTAAGTCAGACAAGGGTGTTGCCAATGCCAACAAGTTGATTTTCCAAGAAAAAGTTCACTTGTTGATTGGTTCAACCTGTTCTTCAGTTTCTTTGCCGATCGTGGATGTAACTGCAAAAGCTCAGGTTCCGCAAATCATCCCGCATTCCACAAATGCCCAGATCACTCAGAAAGGGAGCGCTTGGGTCTTCCGTGTTCCTGTTTCCGGTCGTTTTTACGCAGGTGTGAATGCGAAATACGTAGGTGAGAATATCGGCAAGAAGATCGCCTATATTTGTGCAGCTGATGCAGCTTCTCAAAATGACTGCGATGCGATGCAAGCACAGATGAAGAGCCAGCACGGGACAGATCCGGCCTACGTTGCCCAGGTTCAAGAGAAGGAAGTCGATTTCCGAACACACATGCAGAAGATCAAATCAGCCGGTGTGGATGGAATCATGGTAGCTGCCCTAGCTGAGACCATGAGCCGTGCTCTGATTCAATCTTACGAAGCTGGTATTGGATCTGATGTGCGTCGAATTGGATCGTCTTCAGCATCAAATGCACCTGTGCCCAAGATCTCAGGGGATGCAGTAAAAGGTGTATTCTATGCTGCTGCCTACTCAAACGCAGATACGCGTCCAATTGCAAAGCTCTTTAACCAGATGGTTAAGGATCGCTATGGCATTCACGCACCAGATCATGACTTCTCACAAGCTTATGATCTAATCAGGATCGTTGAAATTGCCCTGAACAATTCAGACCTCAAGCTGACCAATAGCTCATTGGCAGCTGATCGAACTGCGATTCGGGATGCGATTGCCAACGTTAAGAACTATCAAGGTCTTGCATCCGGACCAATCAGCTTCTGTGCTGATGCGACACCACAGTGTCGTGACGGAAACAAGACCCCAGTCTTAATTGCCTACAAAAAAGGTGGTGAGGAGTTTGAAACTGAGGTTCTTGCCCGAGTGAGCATGCCGGAAGACTTCGGTCTTTGATCAACGATCGGGGAAGCTCAAGGGTTTCCCCGACGCTGTTTCTTCCCAGGTTGACTTTCCATGATTTCATTCATTACAAACTTTACTTCAGCAATTGAATCCCTTGCGAAGGTTCATCGCCTTCTCCCTTGGTTGATTGCTTATGTTTTGCTGCTTTTTTTGCCAAATCTGATTACAGCTACGTTTGGTGAGTATTACGTAGATTTAGCGAACAGATGCTGCTTATTTATTTTGCTGGCAGTAGGGCTAAATATTGTAAAAGGCTTTTGTGGCCAGGTAACTGTGGGTCATATTGGTCTGTATGCCATCGGCGCGGTGACCTCAGCCCTGTTAGCACAAAACTATGGGCTGCCTTTTTGGTTGAGTGCTCCTCTCGCCATCTTGGTAACTTGTTTCGCAGGATTGGTTGTTGGCTTACCCTCTGTAAGGCTGGAAGGTGCCTACCTTGCGCTAGCAACCCTAGGACTAGGCGAGTCAGTTCGAATCATGATCGCTGTTACTCCTGCTCTCGGATCCAGTACTGGCATCATGATGATTCCAGCTCCGACAATCGGGGACTATGTCATCGAGAGCTTCGATCATTACTTCTACCTAGTGATGACAGCGGCAATCATCGGAATCTATTTCTCCTTCGTTATCCTTAATTCCTCCACTGGCCGGGCCTTCAAGGCTATTCGTGAAGATGTCATTGCGGCCTCTGTCTCAGGAATCAATGTCCCATTTTACAAGCTGCTAGCCTTTGTGATCAGCGCCATCTACGCGGGTTTGGCAGGAGCTCTTTTCGCTCATATGCCACCTGGATACCTCCATCACAACAATTTCACTGTGATTGAAATGGTGACCTTGTTGTTGATGGTTGTCCTCGGTGGAATCGGAAATATTTGGGGTGGTGTGGTTGGAGCGATTGTCGTAACCGTCATATATGATCAAACCAAGGATTATTACTTCTATCAACCGTTGATCTTTGGAATCACGATGGTGTTTTTGGTCGTCTTTATGCCTCGGGGCATTGGTGGAGTGATTGAGCAAGCAATCGTCAAAAGGAAATTCATCGAAAAACACGAGGAACAGAACCTTGGCACTTCTTGAAACTAGAGGACTAAGTAAGAGCTTTGGAGGGCTAAAAGCGGTCTCAGGAGTCGATCTGAAAGTCCAACCTGGGACGGTACATGGCTTAATCGGCCCCAATGGCTCTGGCAAATCGACTTTCTTCAACCTAGTAACAGGGGTCTATCAACCAGACCCTGGCAGTCACATTGAGTTTGATGGTCATGATATTACCAATCTGCAAGCTCATGGTATTGCTGCCCTAGGTATGGCCAGAACCTTCCAACTTCTGAGGTTGTTTTCAGAGATGACCGTTCTGGAAAACGTGATGGTCGGAAATCATTGCAAAACTAGCTATGGAATCGTTGAATCCTTACTTGGTACCTCTCGGGTTCGGCAAGCAGATCAGAAAATGAAAGAAGAGATGTTGGATCTCCTCGAATTTATTGGGCTCGCAAACTTTGCTGATATACCAGCAGGAGAGCTTTCAGGAGGGCAGCGAAGGCTGTTGGCGTTGGGTAGAGCAATTGCGATGAAGCCGAAGTTGCTCCTGCTCGATGAACCAGGTGCAGGATTGTCCCCCGTGAATGTTGATAAATTGATGGAGACAATTCTCTCATTGAAAGAGCGCTACAAGTTGACCGTAGTTGTCGTAGAGCACATTTTGAAGGTGGTCATGAGTACCTGTGAAACCATCTCCGTTTTGGATCATGGTCAGAAGATTGCGGAAGGACCCCCAGAGATGATCAAGAATGATCACGCTGTCATTGAGGCCTATTTAGGTCGTGAATTACCTGATGAGGAGATCCGTAACGCTATCCGCGGTCAATGACCCAAATAACAAATTTTGAGATTGAAGTTCCAAGAATACCATCTGAAAATCTAATCCCACATTAGGAGGTTCCAAAGAAGAAATCCTTAAAAGAAATTTGAGGAAGTTTGTCTTTAGAAATTTAATATATATTTAATCAAATCCTCATTTTTCTAAATAAACGCTGAATGAATCTCGCCAAAGACCCAATCCCTCTTCTCGTCCGTAGAATAGCATTTCCCGCAAGTGTAGGCTGGTTTTTTAACACCATGTTCAACGTGGTAGACACCTTTTGGGCTGGTCAACTTTCTGCTCAGGCGATTGCTGCACTCTCGTTGTCGATGATTCCTTTTCTGGGCTTGTTATCTATGGGAATCGGTCTTGGACAAGGGACAAACGCACTGGTTTCCAATGCAATGGGAGCCCAACAAGAGGAGCGTGCGGTTCGATTGATCGCTCAAGCGCTGCTACTGGCATTGGTTGCCTCCGGATTGGTGATGCTCCTAGGTCAAGCTTTCACTCCCATGCTTTATCGTCATATGGGCGCAGAGGAGTCATATTTGGAGATGGCCCTCAGCTACATCGACTGGCTTATCTATGGGTGCGCCACTTTCATCATCAATTTAACCGCAAATGCAGGACTCAATGCGCAGGGCGATACCAAGACTTATCGTAATGCGCTGATTTGCGGTTTCATGGCGAATATTATCCTTGACCCGTTGTTGATGTTTGGCTGGGGGCCATTTCCCCAGATGGGAGTGGAAGGAATTGCGATCGCCACCATCCTGATTCAGTTGGGGATTGTCCTTTATATAATTACGAAGGTTCGACAATCTTCCTTGGGACAGCAATTGAGGTTCGAATACTTCAAACCTCAACAAGACCTATTGCGAGATCTGATTCGTCAGGGATTTCCCTCAACGATCAGCATGATGTTCATCGCATTGAATTTTTTTGTGATTTTATTTTTTGTCTCAGATTACGGCAAAAGTGCGGTGGCGGCCTTTGGTGTATCTACGAGAATTGTTCAGGTTATGTTATTGCCGACGATAGGCCTCAATGTAGCTGCCTTGTCTTTAACAAGCTTTAACTTCGGCGCTGGTGATCTTCATAGAGTCAAAGAGGTCTGGCGAAATTGTATGAGAATAGCCTTACTGATGA
>CAJXNF010000101.1 GCA_913056375.1 uncultured Pseudomonadota bacterium
ATCGGCCCTGGGCAATTGCGCCTCGTCCTCTGCCAGTACCAGTGGTTGGGGGTTGGTGGTTTCTGGAACGTACAGTACTGGCAGGTTGAAGAGTATTTAAGCTAACTCGATTCGTCAGATCTGACGCCGCGGCAACTTTGAAAACCGAAACTCTGGAGCTGTCAAGCGTTCTGGCGGTCCAATCCAGGCATATGCCAATAAGCAAGGCTCACGAATACCTACCGTGATCCGATGATGCTGAGTGGAACGATTTAAGATCAAAGACCCTGGGGCATAGACAGCATTATCATTCTCTGACCAAGCCCCCGCCAAGGAGATATAGCTCTCCTCAATCTCATCATGACGATGCTGGGGATAGGTAGTCCCCGGCGCAAAGAGCACTAAGCCCAAAATCAGTCCTTCCGCCTGAATCGGTCCCTGGGGTCCCATCATTTCACAGTAGGCATAGCGTTTGGCAAGTTCTCTCGGAACTTTCTGATAGCCATACTCCCAGGTGAGTTGACTCTCTACTCGATACAACACACGCGACAGATTGGCCAACGGACCAGAATCTGCCAAGTCAAGGGCTCGACCCCAGTGTGCACTGACCGGCTTGTTCTCAGGTTGTCGTGGCGTATAGTACGGATTGCTCTTGACGATCTTACTGATGGTCTCTCGTACACGCCGCTGATGGCTCCTGATGATCGTGCTGCCCCCTGCAGAACCCAAGCGATAGACCTGGTCAATTTCTTGGAAAACATACCCCCAGTCGGGCACATCACTCAATCGAATCTCCATCAGGCCGGCTCCCTCACTAGATTAGTATGGTTGAAGTGTAGTACTGATATCTTTGAAATAAATTTGCTTGAATGAATTGCTGACGCTCCTGCCAATTCAAATACTCTCAGTGAATTTCGAGCAAGGTCTGTAAAACTTTTGGGCACCACTTTTGTTTCTTAAAATTACAATTTAAATTGCAAATAACTTAATTTTACCCTAAATTATCAATTTATTTTTTAAATTTTATAGGAGAAACAAATGGACTTTAAACCGAAAAAACGATTTCCCAAGAAAGAATTAAATTACTGGCTTCGCAGAAACTTCACCTGGGATCATCACAAGTGGAATGAGTTGCTGACTGAGCTAGAGCAGCAAGGTTTTACGGAATGGGTTGGTAATGCTGCGGGCAGAGACGCCCTTGGCTTGTATCTGGAGACCAATCGCCAGCCCGCCTGAAAATCTTCGAAAATGCTTGCATTCAACACGGGAAAGTCTCTTTGAAGTCAGGCTGGCTTCTGGGCCTGCTCTTGATAAAGACAACCAATCACCCGCGGCACGCCCTCTAAATAAAAGGTTTGGATCGGCCTCACTTGGAACGGCTGGGAGCATACGATCTGATCCATCGGACGGTTCAGATGACAGCCATCCCCCAATACATGCTGAAGTGGATTCAGCCGAGTTTGCCAACTCGCTACTTTTGGGTCCGGCGATAGTCCGTGCTCCAGAAAACAGAACCGCCCATTAGGTCGCAGCACCCGCCAGATCTCTTGCACCGCCTGATGCACCTTCGCAATACTGCAGAGCGTGAAGGTACTCACCACAAAGTCGAAGCTTTCATCTTCCATGGGCAAGGATTCGCCTGAGAGCACATGATGCTGCACAGGAAATGGTACTTCCTCAATCCGGTGCAAGGCTTTCGGAGCCATCTTTGGATTCACATCTACCGCATGCACTTCCACAACATCCTTGGAATAAAAGGGAAGATTCAATCCAGTTCCAAAGCCAATCTCCAACACTTGTCCTCGGACTCCCTGCACGCACTGCTGCCGAAGTGGATGTAGCTCTTTGCTGGACATGGCCCAATCGCAGAGACAGGGGAAAACGTGTTGAGAGTAGAGTTCTCGAAGTGACATCAAACTCGATGGATCTTCATTCGTTGCTCGTTAGGTTCAAGCGTGTGGAACAGACCTCAATCACAGGATCCACTAAAGTATTCATGATTTCATCCGTATTGGCCAAGAAGTCTTCATAGCTAAACAAAAAATCCAGCACTTCTGCATAACAGACACACGATGCCTCCAGATTGGCTAATTCACTGGCGTTGAGACGACCCGTGCTCTCCAGTGCAGACTGAATACAACTCGCATTGAATTCTTCGATATCGGCCTCCGGCCAATCCAGTTCATAGTCTGCGAGCACGACCAGCGGCATCAGCAGCAGTACGATCATCAGGAAAGACTGTTTCATTAGGCAAGCTCCACAACAGGTTATTCAAACTTTCTCCTCAGCATCACAGTCAGCAGGTTGCCTTTCTCGTCCAGGTCACTCCTCAACCTTCAACTGAACCTCATTCTTTCGCAGAAACGGCAACGTCCACGGCGGATCATAGCGAGCGGTCCGTACCGAACCCACCACAGTGATTCCTTGCTTCGTGGCCCATTGTCTCAACTCTTGCTCCTTCTCTTCTAGATCGCCGGCTCCCATGCGTCCACTGAACTGCAAGACCACCATTCGCTCAGGGAGTACTTCTCTTAAATTCACTCGCTGATCATTGGGAACCGGCGCTGTTTCCAGGTTCCATTTGGAGGGCAGACTGAAGGCCATTCGCCATTGATCAGGCTGTTCACCCTGATCCATTTGTACAGGGGCCGTCATCGCAATATTCTCGCTGGCAGCTTCGGCTTTTCCAGCCATTTGAACAGCTGATGAACGCGAGAGATTGTTGCCAAAGATGTAGTCAGCCAGAATTCGGAACCCATCCCCCGATGCTTCGTCAAAATCTTCTCCCTCCATGAAGACTTCCGCTACCAGGTAGGAGGCATACTCACGAATTTCAAAATTGCCCTCCTGCAGCTGAGTTTGATAGGCCGGTTCCTCCAATGCTCGCACTCCAACTACGGAGCAGGCAGACAGAATCAGGTTGATCATCAGTACAACTCCAAGTGAACGAAGAAAGGGATTTAAACGCATGGGCTGATTCATCCGGGATTGATTTTTTAGTAGTTTGGTGGCTCACCACAATGTGGGATTTTGGAGGACCCCTGCAATGCCCTCGGAAGCCACTTCCAGCAATAGTTCTCCCTTGGCTGCCGTTGCCACAGAGGGACTCCCAATCACACCATTTGCAGAAACTTCCTTGAAAGAAACCCAACGGGAAACCCCGGATCCATAAAAGGGAATCTCTGGCGTCCCATCAGCCTGATTGAGGATGGACTGATCGACCAATTCCGGTTCCAAAGCCAGCATCATCGAAGTTTCTGCTTCACCAGCGTGACGCACATTCTGCTGGACTTCAAGGATCTCGGCAAACTTCTCAGCCACCTCGGGAAGCGTCCAATAGGTTCCGGAAACGACTCTCAATCCATCCAGCTCTCTGACCAACTCCGAACAGATTACGTTCAGAGCCGCAATGTTTCCACCATGACCATTCAGAAGGAAGATTCGTCGAAACCCATGATGACGAATGGAGCGACAAAGATTTCTTAACAGCGCATGAAAGGTTTCAAAATCCAGAGTTAGCGTTCCACAAAAGTCCATGTGATGTTCAGCAAGCCCACACCAAACCGTTGGTGTCACCAATATTGGCTGATGTGTCTGAATTTTCAGGGCAGCCCGCCGCGCCACCTCCGTCGCTAGTAGTGCGTCTACCTTGACCGGGAGATGCGGTCCATGTTGCTCTATCGAACCCACCGGAACAACTACGATGGCATTGACATCTGCTAGTGATTTCAATTGAGGAGACCGCAACTGCTCCCAATAAATTTGATCTTTCATCACTTATTTCCTCGGCGCGATTGAGTAAAGATTTATAAACCCATTAATCATCTTGCTGCATTTTCTGACAAACGCCAATCACTTCGAAAAAATCTGTTTTTTGATTGACACAAAATATTTCTCTGGTTATATCTCGCCCACTCACTATCCCATAAGCTATTTTGGTAAAACCAATTTTTTTGTTTTGTCATTCCACGGATAGCTGGCTGAAAAAGTGTGAATGGTCTCCTAAGAGAGAAATTCATTTCAATGAAAGCCCGATTCACATAGAAAGTGAGCCTTTCGGGGGATGCTGCCCCCCAAGTTTCCATACTCTTTAAGAGGATAAGATCATGATGAAGAAATGGTTGACGATTGCTGCGCTTGCCTTGGTTGGTTGGGCAGCCCCTGCGTCTGCTCAGGATGTTGATGTAGAATTGACCGGGTGGCCCTATCAAGTTGATGTGGTCCGGGAAAACCTTGAACGCTTCACCAGTCAGTCTGGTTTGAGTGCGACTTTCAACCCCTTCCCCAGCAACGAGTACCACACCAAGATGGTTTCGAGCTTTGCCTCGGGAACCAACTTTGACATTGTCTATGTTCGCGATAGCTTCCTCGCAGAGTGGGCTGCTGCTGGCTGGATCGTACCCTTGACTGGCTTACCCGGTGTGGATGAGTACATGGCCGATCTCCCTCAAGGGATCATTGACCAGATGTCCTTTGAAGGTGAAGTCTACGGACTACCCTACTACTCTGGAAACTCCGTGTTTGTCTACAACGATCGTTTGATGAAACAAGCCGGCATTAGTTCACCACCCAAGACTTGGAACGAATTGATGCAGCAAGCCCAGACAATGAAAGACAAAGGGGTCCTGGCAAGTCCCATTGTGATCGGTCTCGCAGCGAACGAAAATTCAATTCTTCGAACACTGGAAATTGTCTCAGCCGGCTTTGGTGGTCGCTTCTTCAATGACAAGTTGGAACCTGTATTCCAGGAGCCCAACAGCGGTGTACGCAAGGCACTTGCCTGGATTGCTGATGGCATGAAGAGTGGGTTGATCAATCAGGCCTCCATGAGCCAAGGAGACGGTGAAATTGATCAGTTTGTCCGCTCCGGTACTGCAGCGTTCAGTCTTGTTACTGACTACGAGATGAAGGTGCTCAACGACTCTGAGCAATCCAACGAAGCAGGCAACATCAAGAACGCCTTAGTCCCAGGCTCTGCTGATGCCACCAGCGGTACGATTGGTTATGTGCGTCTCTATTCCATCACGTCAGAAGCCGATAAGGAGCAGGCCTGGAAACTGGTTCAGTTCCTTGGAGGCAAGGATGCCACTGGTGTGTACTATGTGCCCAAGCGCTGGGCCTTGGAGTTTGGACTCGGCTTCTCCCCGGCTCCACTCTACAAGGACGCTGATGTCCGCAACTCAATCTCTGGTTGGATCGACCCGGACCTGCTCCAGGAGCAAGCCAAGTATGCGATCAACCGAGGTTATCGCTTCGTGCCCTATTTCTCAGACTGGGAGATTGAAGCCTGGGCTGGTTTCCAGGAAATCATCAACGGTGGAGACGCTGACTCCATCCTTGAAGAGTTGGCGGAGAATTGGAATGAGTTGCAGTCAGAGTACTGATTCACTGCTTCTTCCATTGATCCTATAACAACAGGAGGGCATTCGTTCAGAATGCCCTTTCTACAATGACCAAGAATTCCTCCTCAGAAATTCCCCAAGGAAGACTGGCGCTGATCTTCAGTGCACCAGCTTTGCTAATCCTTGCGGTGACCGTCCTGGTTCCACTGGCTTACGCCATCTATCTCAGTTTTCATCGCTACAACCTCAAACGAGCCAAGCGACCTTTTGCGGGTTTTCGGAATTACGAGAAAATTCTGACAGACGATAAATTCTGGGACTCGCTGGCAACCAGTTTTATCTTTGCGGTGAGTGCCGTGGCAGTCATCACCGTCGTCGCTTTCTTCCTCGCCTTGCTTTTGAATCAGGATTATCCAGGAAGAGGGATCCTTCGAGCACTGTTGCTGATCCCCTGGGCGATCCCTGATGTGGTCAATGCTCTTCTCTGGAAGTGGCTGTTGCATCCCGCGTTTGGAGTAATGAACGCTCTATTTCAAATGGGGGGCATCATCGATCAATATGTTGCCTGGTTGACCACGATGCCGAGCGCGATGATCTGGGTGATCATTGCCTACTCCTGGAAAAACATCCCCCTGGCCACACTGCTTATTCTTGCAGGACTGCAAACGATCCCCAAAACCCTACACGAAGCCGCAGAACTGGAAGGCGCAAATGCCTGGAAGCGGACCCAATACATCACGCTGCCTTTACTTCGTCCAACCCTCACCGTCGTGCTGATTTTTGAAACCATTTTTGCCCTAAAGGTATTCGACATCATTTATGTGTTGACTTCAGGAGGCCCCGGCAAGTCCACCACTGTCCTCGGTTGGAGCATCTATATCAACACCTTCAAGAAGCTGGATTTCGGAACGGGCAGCGCGCTGGCCATGATTCTGGGCTTGATCACCCTCTTCATCGCCATCGTCTTCTATGCCTTCCTGGACCGTGGGGAAAAACAGTGAAGCGTAATAACCTCACTCGCTATATTCTCCTTTATCTTGCGTCTGCGCTTTTCCTGCTGGTCTTTATCGGTCCTTTCGTCTGGCTCGTCAGCTCCAGCCTGCAACTCGAACGGCAGCTCGTCAAAGTTCCTCCTGTTTGGTTGCCCGATCCTGTTAGCCTGGCAAGCTACAAGGAGATCTTCATGGGGGCTTTTTTCGATGAAGCAGAGGTTTCCTCATACGGTGTTAGTTCTTCCTACCAGTCACGGATATATCTCGGCTCTTTCCTCAACAGTGGAATCATTGCCCTCAGTGTCTCTTTCTTCAGTGTGGTTTTTGGGGCCTATGCCGCCTACCCCATCGCTCGCCTCAACTTCCGAGGTAGATATACTCTGCTTTTTTCGATCCTGGTCGTACGACTTATCCCTGCCCTCGCTCTGGCGATTCCCATTGTGCTCTTCGCCAAGAAAATGGGGATGAATGACAACCTGCTGACGCTGATCTTCATCAACATGTCTTTCGTCCTGCCGTATTCGATCTGGTTGCTGCAGGCCTACTTCAAAACCATTCCTACTGAATTGGAAGACGCAGCTCGAATGGATGGCTGCAACCGCTTCCAGGTAGCCAACAAGATCATCATTCCCTTGTCGATCCCCGGGATGACTACTGCAGGAATTCTTGCCTTTCTTTTGTCCTGGGGGGAATTCCTCTTTGCTCTACTGATTACAGAGACGGAACAGTCCTACACGAGTACCGTGGTCGCCGCCATGTTTGCCAATGACGTCGATGTCAACTACGTCACCATCATCGCAGCAGGGGTGCTGGCCGTGATCCCCCCCGTAATTTTTGCTCTATTTTTCCAGAAGTACATCATCAGTGGCCTGCTCTCCGGAGCTGTTAAAAATTGAAAAAACCACCTAGCAAAACGGCCACTGGCCAAGCTACCGATCTTAGTGTGTGCAGCGATGCTCGAACTGGCCCTTGACGTAAAGCAAGCACTCATCACTGGCCAAGTCCCAATCGCGGTCTATCAAGACAAGCTTGCTCAGTTGAAGTTGGGAGAATCTAAGTGAAGAGCAATCGGATCATTCGCTACATACTCCTCTATTTTGCTTCTGCGCTGTTCCTGGCTGTCTTTGTCGGCCCCTTTCTCTGGATGATTGGTGCCAGCTTGCAACTAGAAAGACAGTTGATGCAGGTTCCTGCTTCCTTGTGGCCTGATCCTGTGAGTTTTGCCAGCTACAAGGAAATCATTTATGGAGCCCTGTTCGATGAAGCCGTGATTTCAACCGAAGGGTATAGCTCCTCGTACCAAGCTCGCGTCTACCTTGGTTCCTTTGTAAACAGCGGCATCATCGCCTTGAGCGTTTCCTTCTTCAGTGTAGTTTTTGGGGCCTATGCCGCCTACCCCATCGCTCGCCTCAACTTCCGCGGTCGCTACACCCTGCTTTTTTCCATTCTGGTTGTCAGACTTGTGCCAGCTCTATCCCTGGCCATTCCCATTGTGCTCTTTGCCAAGCAAATGGGGATGAATGACAACTTGGTGACTTTGATCTTCATCAACATGTCCTTCGTCCTGCCGTATTCGATTTGGTTGCTGCAGGCTTACTTCAAAACGATTCCCACTGAGTTGGAGGACGCTGCCAGAATGGACGGCTGTAACCGCTTCCAGGTAGCCAACAAGATCATCATCCCTCTCTCCATTCCAGGCCTAACGACAGCAGCCATCCTCGCCTTCTTGCTCTCCTGGGGGGAATTCCTCTTCGCTCTGCTGATCACCGAGACCGAGAAGTCTTACACCAGCACCGTGGTCGCTGGGATGTTCGCCACAGCTCTAGATGTCAGCTATGTCACCATCATCGCTGCTGGAGTACTTGCCGTAATTCCCCCTGTTGTCTTTGCTTTGTTCTTCCAGAAGTACATCATCAGTGGCTTGCTCTCTGGGGCTGTCAAGTGATGTGACCTGCCTTGACCCCCAGGTTCTATCCTAGGCCTAAAACCTCCCCGCTCCCTCATTCTTGTGCCTACACGACTGGAAATCCTCCAGAAATTCATGTTTTCCGATAAATAAATTTTTTATTGTTTTTTGACTCTCTATT
>CAJXNF010000102.1 GCA_913056375.1 uncultured Pseudomonadota bacterium
TCCCCCCTAATCGACCCGCAGGCAGTGAACTCGGAGAGAAATGTCGCAACTCTTCAGGAATTGCGCAGAGGATCCCAATACGCATTCAAATCACTCAAAAATACTTTTCACAAACTCTTGGGAAATCGCGCTTAACGCACCAATCGTAGAATCGTCCGCTATGGCAAGATGACAACAACAGGGCGATGAGAAATACGAGCAGCGTATTTCGACCAAACATCTCTAGCTCGCTCAATCTATCAAAGCCAGACGTGAGGAGTACCAAAGGTTGCCAGTAGCAATATTAAAGATACCAATAGAGCCAGGCCGATCATCAGGAAGCTGACATAATTGTCGGTCCCGTGACTGACACCAATCTCACCAGCTTCTCTCTTTTTCATCAGTTCACTATCAAATTTCTCACTTTGAGCAATTTCCTTTGCTCGTTCCCGAGCATCGTCTTCAAACTCTTTCTGCAATTCCTGAATGTCTTTTTGGGTCGGGTTAAGCATGAATTCTCCAGAATCAAAAATAGATAAAATGCTGAACACTCAGTTTCTTACCCACAGTTGCTGCAAAAGTCCATCCTCCAGCCCAGGAAGTTTTCGTAGAATGCAAAATTGGTTGTAATTTTCTTGCTTCTGCCCCAATCTCAGAAGGTTTTCCTGACCTATTACTCTCAGGTCTGGCTCACCAAGACTGAATTCAAATCCTCAAAATCATAAATGACGACTCGAACGACAGGCCAGTTGGCCTTTCCCACTGCATGGGTATGTCTTTGGTTATTGATCGGTTTCTTATCAATAGCACCAGCACTCATTAGGGCACAACAAATCTCTGAAACGGAAGAAAACCTCCAGCAGCAATCAAGGCTTCAGGAATCTTTCCAGCAGACTCAAATGACGGAGGATGGCATTGCCAGTCAGCTGAATAGTGAACTCAGTCAAGCGCAGTTGGACACTCAAAGACTGGGACAGCAATTTAGTCTTTATCGATTGCAGGCCTCTACCCTGCGTAACCTTTTGTTAGTGAGTAGTACGACCATTGATGAGTTGAGCCAGGGAATCGCTCGACAACAGCAGGCTCTTCAAGAGCTTGGAACATCCGTCTCTCAGGGGAACCAGTCCATACAACCTCTGGAAGAACGCCAACTTCGTGCACAAGTTCGCCAAGACGTCTATCAACAACAGGTTAACGAGTTGAAAAGCCTGCCTCAGGCCAGTATTCCCAACTCGCTCCTGACACTCGTTGACGAGATTAGTCTGACGCAACAAAACAACCGAAAAAATCTCGATCAACTACTTACGATCAAAAAAGAGGAAATTACTCGTCTACAAGCTGCCCGGGATGAGAACAAAGAATTACTGGAACAACTTCAGAGGCGCCTGGAGGAACGCCGTCAAGAAATGCTCTTTGAAAAGCAGGAGATTTCGCTGGCTAAGCTTGGGCCGACTGAAATCGCCAGTGAGCTAGAACGCTTCCTGCGACTTGTGGGGCGCTGGAGCCAACCTGCAGAAATTCAATCGGGCATCCTGGGATTGTGGGAAAGCTATCGGTTTTTGCTGGTCACCTTCCCATTCCTATTCGTGATTGGCCTGATCCTCTTGCGAAAAGCCAAGCACAACCTCCTAGACTGGCTCAAAGAAACTGATCTGCCCATCTGGCAAAACTGGACCTTACACTTACTGTTACAGTCGCTGATGCCAATCGGCGCAATCAGTCTATTGTGGGCTTGTGAACAGAGCATGATCCTGGCAAATCTCAATCCATTGCTGGCGCTCTTTCGCAATATGCTGCTGCTATGGATTTTCGTATTCTGGTGCCTACGAGCACTAGAGCGGTTCGATGATAATAATTTTGTGCCAGTTCGTTTGGCAGCACATCGCCTCCTCCGCTGGGTTCGTAGTCTTGGTTTGAGCTATTTGTTATTGCAACAGTTGCTGGGTAGCAACAGTGTGATGCTTCTTATTGGCAGATTAGTGCTTGGTATCGGAGTGCTGGTTTTGAGCGTTGACCTAGGACGTCAACTGCGTCGTTGGGTGCAGCTTCAAGATCACTGGCCTGCTCTCAGGCAGACTACCTTGAGCCTGGTCCTGGGTTCACTCCCAACACTAACTATTGGAGGTGGGTTACTTTTAGAACTAGCGGGCTATTCTTACCTCAGTCTCTACTGGTCAGTTTCTCTGAGCAAGACAGGGATTGTCCTGTTCTGGGGCTTCCTTTGCTGGAAGTGTCTTCAAGAATGGGATGCCCGTTTGGATGCACAACCCCTCCAAACCGACATACTGGAAGTTGATGTTCAAACCCTGGGACAGCAGTCCACCAATTGGCTGATTGGAAGAATCGCTTGGCTGTTCGGAGCGGGATTGATTGGTCTAGGACTTCTGTTGGCCTGGGGTGCAGAAAAAGAAGTGCTCCTGCACACTTGGGAGGCAATCCGTCAACCATTGACGGTAGGTGGCCTGGAATTGAGCCTGATCGGCTTTGTCTACGCCTTCTTGATTTTGCTGATCACCCGAGTGTTTGTGCTCCTTTGGCGCTACTTGTTCAAGCAAAGGCTGATGGCACACAGCCACATCGAAGAGGGCACTCAAGAATCTGTAGCCACTATTGGAGCCTATGCCATCTGGGGGATTGGGCTGCTATTCGGCTTGGGAGCTTTGGGGGTGAACAGCGCCTCTCTGGCAGTCGCCTTTGGAGCAGTGGGTATCGGCTTGGGTTTTGGGTTACAGAATATTTTCAATAATTTTGTCAGTGGGCTGATTCTGCTGTTCGAACGACCGATTCAGGTAGGAAACGTTGTTGAGATCAATGGAATCTGGGGAGTTGTCAAAAAAATCAACGTTCGCTCAACGTTGGTACAGACCTATGATAATGCCTCATTGATTATACCAAACTCAGAGTTCATCAGTCAGACTGTCACAAATTGGTCCTACAAAGATCCACGAGTCCGTCGTACCATCAATATCGGGGTTGCCTATGGAACTGAACCCGAATTGATTCGTAAAGAGATGTTGGCGATGGCCCAACAGCATCCAAAAGTCCTCGCTGTACCAGCTCCCGTCGTACATTTTGTAGATTTTGGGGACAGCGCTCTAATGTTTCGGCTATACTATCATACGACTTTGGATTTCGGGATGATTTCCGAGACCGAGATTCGGCTCCAGATCGATGAGCGGTTCCGAGAGTTAGGCATTGTCATTCCATTTCCCCAACGAGATGTGCACTTCCACGTTGCAGAGTCGACAGAAACTTCACCTGTAGCAAAGCAGATTTCAAATTCCGTCAAGCCATTGGTAGGAATCGGCGAAAGCAAGACGGATGACAGCAGAATGACCTTGCTACAGCAACTTTGGAAGGGTCGCCCAAAGTAAATCAAGTCCCGATGCTCTTCGTACAACCTGGCCTACTGCCAGAAGAAACTCAAAAAACAGAAGACAAGCAACAAGAAAAGCCCAGCCCCTCGCGCTATGTTTGTGCCAACTGCCACACTCCAGTCAGTGATGCGAGTTGCCTGCTGGTGATTCAGGGAGACAGCCCCAATCACTACTTCGCGAATCCGGATGGACTGCTCTTTGAGATTCTTACCTTTAGTTGGTGTCAGAACCTACGAGATGGTTCCCCCTCAGTATGGAAGGACACCTGGTTTGCTGGCTATGCTTGGACGGTTCAGTATTGCTCAGGTTGTCAAATCCACATGGGCTGGCGTTACGATGGTTCAACAGAGCCGACAAGATTCTTCGGAATTGTTCGAGAACGACTTATAGAAATTGAGGAGAAGCCAGACTAGCGGATCAATTCACGAAGATATTCCTGCTGACGTGGGGTGGGTGATGCTTCCTGTTGGTTAGCTGATTGAACGGCCTGGCGGTACTCTGGGGAAGCTTGAAATTCATAGTCGAACTTGAGTGGCTTGATGCCTTTCTCACTCCAATACTGTCCTTCCTGCTGACCTTGAGAGCGGTTTGCCATTCGTTGTCCAGAACGCGCCAGTTGTTGCATCTGTCCTTGCATCTGCTGCATGCGTCCTTGCATTTGCTGTAAATATTGTTCGGTCTGTTGCACGAGAGGCATCGCTATTCCGGGTCCGCTTCCAGAACCAAAACCAGGCCCCTGTCCCTGTCCTTTTCCAGGTTGCTGACCGGGTTGCTGTCCAGACCCCTCCCCGGGTTGCTGACCAGGCTGGTCTCCGGGCTGATTACCTCCTAGCATTTGAGAGGCTTCTTCGGAAGATTGTTGTGCATTCGCAAGCATCTGGGCCAATTCGTCCATTGAGAGTTGACCATTCGCCATTTTCTCCAGCATTTTCTGCATTTGCTCAATCATTTCAGAAATCTGCTGCTGTTGCTGCTGTAAGTCCTGTGGGGTAGGACCTTGACTCATCTGGGAGCTTTGTTGCTGGCGCATCATCTTCTCCAATTGCTCCCTCAACTTGGACTCCTGACGCAGGGCTTCAGCTAGTTGTTGCTGTAGTTGATTGAACTGTTCCATCATTTCCGAATATTTCTCATCATAGTACTGAGAGGTACTCTGCTGAAGCTGTTCCTGTTGCTGCTGAAATGCTGAGAGCATCTGGTTGAGTAGTTCTTGTGCTTCTGCTCGCTTGTTTTCTTGGAGGAGTTGGCGCACTTGTTCCATCAACGACGAGAGTTCCATTTCCTCAGTTGGCTGATTGGACTGTTCCGGAGGAGTGGGAAGGAATTCTGCCATAGCCTGCTGCTGCTCCAAGAGTTCGGCTAGGCGTTGTTCAAATTCTTCCAGCATTTCCATCACTTCTGACAAGGATTCTGGATTTTCGTCCAACTGCGCGAGCCACTGTTCAAGTTGCTGAAAATCTGCAAAAATATCATCTGCTTGATTTAATTTGTCTGCAAATTCCTGTTGTTCCAGCAGTTCCTTGAGACGATAGCGCATCTGCCGCATTGTATTGTATTCTTCCCCTAGCAGCACCAACTGTGCTTCACTTGGGGCTGATTCCGAGACCGCAAAACTAGGAATCAAGACGACGGGCAGCATCAACAGGAGACGGAATTTCATGAAGGCTCCAAAGTCAGGTTGCACAAGAGTTATCAATTTTGGCAGAAATAATTGGCGAATAACAATGAATCTTCCTAGAAATTCTGCAAATTAGCGAAAATCCGATGATTGATATGCTCGCATTCAAAACCTGTCTTGCCGTTCAAAACCAATTTTGAAGCAGGGAATCATGTGGTGGTCTCCTCAGAAAAGCTCTCATGCTTGGCAGAGTAGTCGGGCATTGTATGAACTTTCTAATTCCATGAACGCAAACCATGCATTCAACTAACTTCTCCCAATTTGGAAGCAAGCTTTTCGGTGCAACCGCCAAAAAACTTCAGTCATTGAGGGCAAGTCGCTATTGGCCTGACAGCCCAGCCAAGCTCTGGGGCAGCATTGGGGGAGCTTTTCTGCTGCTGCTGATCATCATGCCTTTTCGGGATTTCCTGAGTTTACTGGTTGTCGTTGGGGCCCTTGCCGGTGCCTTAACTCTTTGGAAACCCTGGGAGCATACTTTCTTTAATTCACACAACCATCCTGACTCCAAAGTGGTTGACCTTAATTCATATCGGCAGCGCAAACAACAAGCGGAAGAGCCTCCAAACGTGGTTCCTGGCCTTCAGTTGGTTCTGGAAACTAATTTTTTACCCCAAGCAGACCTTGTGAAAGCTCTCTTGGAAGAGCATGGCATCCCAGTGAACCTACTGAACAGACACAATGCCAGTATTCTAGTGCATCCCCTGGGAAGTCAAACTGTCAAAGTGATGGTTCCTGCATCCGAGCACACCCGTGCCATTCGCCTTCTTGAGCAAAACGCTCCTCATTCGCCCGACAAGGGGCCAAATATCGCCTGATCCCAAAAATCCTCTTCATGGAACCTGATCGTCTCATTCATCATTATTGCGCCTATCACCGAGACAGCCGACTAGAATTTGGTTGGGTTCGAGCACTTCAGAAAAACAGACTGGTAGTGCAGCCTGTTTTGGGTCGCGAACAATTTCTGCCAACAAACCGAGTTCTTTGGTCCCAACCCAGTCAGCAGATAGCCGAGGGCGGAGCCCTTCAGCAACTCACCCGTATCTTGGAGGAAGCAGAAGGTCTGACGGCACAAATTGATCTGCCTACTATTCATGCCTTGGTGGAACCTGGCGCTGAGCTGACTCTAGATGCGATCGCTCAAGATTTTCTGGAGGAACCAGCAGCGCTGGCACATCAAGTTGCTCTGTTGCTGGCGTTGCAGAATACGGAAGACTGGTTTCGCCGCAACCGCCAGAACACCTACACACCACTGACTGAGGAAGAGCAGCAACAACTTCATCAAAGACGAGAACGTGAGCTGGCCCGCCAGCAACGAGAAGCAAATGTTCGTAAGTGGATTGAAGAATTGGAATTGGGTAAATGGCCAAGTCCTGAAGAACAAACTCAAGCCCAGCAAGATTGGCTGGAACAGTTGAGATCCCTACTGTTTTTCGGCAGGGATTCAGGATATTGGAAGGAGTTGGCCCCCTGGATCGGTTTGGGTGCCAGCCACGAGCAGGCTGATGAACAACAACTTCGTCGCTTGCTCCAGAAAGCGGGACAACCGGTTCGTTGGGGGGAACTGCAACTACGCAAGGCTCAGGTCGCTTTGGATTTTCCAGAGGAAGCGCTGCAGGCAGCTGAAACACTGCAACAACGAGCCCAGGTCAAATATTCAAGCCTACCGGAAGAACGCCCTGTCTTCACTGTCGATGCTGCCAAAACCAAGGACTACGATGATGCGATCTCAGTAAAAAGCTGGACAGAACGCAGCATCGAACTCAGTGTTCACATAGCTGATCTCACCCAGCATATTGATCCGGAAGACTCCCTGTTTTCACTGGCAGAACAAAGAATCTCCTCAGTCTACACCGTTGAAGATACTTACCCGATGTTCCCGGAGATCCTGGCTAATGATTATTTTTCTCTTCGAGCTGGCACTCCCAAATCAGTGATGAGCTTCCATTTGCAGCTGTTTCTGGATGGCACTTGCCTGCTTCATGGCATTGAGCATGAGCAAATCGTCGTACAACAGAATTTAACTTATGAGGAAGTTGACTCGTTTGTCGTGCAGCAGGATTCTTTCTGGGGAATGCTGTTCAACTGTTGCGATGCTCAACGCAAGCTGCGGCTCGCAAATGGAGCCTTGGACATAGAGCGTAAGGAGTTTGAGTTAGACATTACAGACCCAGAAAATATTCGTGTGCTTGAACGAGATAGGGAGAGTCCAGCGAACAGTCTCGTGCAGGAATTGGCGATTCTTGTCAATCAACTAGCTGGAGAGCAGCTTGAACGAGCTCACCTACCCGGTATCTTCCGTACTCAGGCTCCTTACGAGATCACTCAGGAGCCTGCAGAAGGTGAAAAACTGACAATGGACCATGTTAACATCGAAGGGGCCCGTCTAGCAGTCAATCCAGGTGCTCACTCGGGGCTGGGCTGTTCAGTATACATGCAGGTTACCTCGCCAATTCGGCGCTTTGTGGATCTCCTCTGTCAATGGCAACTCCGACACGCCCTGCAGCATCAGCAAGCACTTTTTAGCGAGCAGCAGCTGATGGGTTGGGCGTCTGAAATTGAGTTGCGTCAACGATCCTATGCTCGAACCGAACGAGAAATTGAGCGTTACTGGAAATTGCGCTACGTAGGACAGCATCTGGGGCAAGTGTTTGCGGCACGTGTTCGCCGGGAGTTGAATCAGCGAATTGAAATCGAGTTGGAAGATCTAGGCCTAGTCTGTCAGCTACCGGGTTCTCGTCCCAAGGGTACCCAACTTGGAATTGAGGTCATGCAGGTTGATCCGGAAGGTGGAAATCTATTCGGAGAATTCCGAGACCATCCGGGAGAAGCAAATTCAGGAGAATAATGAAACAAATCTTGATTCCAAAACTGCTGCGTCGTAAGGGTCAGGAGAAGCTCACCTGCCTCACTGGCTACGATGCTTTTCACGCCACAATGCTGGAAGAATCCCCAGTCGACATGATCCTCGTTGGAGACACACTGGGATTGATGGTACAGGGGCACGATTCAACGTTACCTGTGACTTTGGAAGAGATCATCTACCACGCTAGGATCGTGACCCGTTGTGCCCCAACCAAACTTGTGATTGCAGATATGCCCTTTGGTAGTCTGCAAGCAGATGTAGCACTCAACGTGGAGCAGTCCATTCGGGTCTTTAAGGACAGTGGAGCCGGTGCTCTCAAGATGGAAGGAGCCACCTCTGAGATTCTGACTACTATTCGACACCTGACTCCGATGGGAGTTCCTGTCTGCGGGCACATCGGTTTTCAGCCCCAGTCGGTCCATTTAAGTGGCTATAAGATTGATGGTAAAACCTTGCCCGATCAGCAGCGACTTC
>CAJXNF010000103.1 GCA_913056375.1 uncultured Pseudomonadota bacterium
TCTGCTTTTTGACGAAGATCATTGACGTCAACATTCCCCTGGGAATCGCAGTTGACAACGACTACTTTCATTCCTGCCATCTGCGCACTGGCTGGATTGGTACCATGGGCAGAGCTGGGGATCAGACAGATGTGACGATGTGCTTCTCCTCGGGAGATATGATAGTTGCGGATGGTCAGCAACCCTGCGTACTCGCCTTGAGCGCCGGAATTCGGCTGCATGGAGATGGCATCAAAACCGGTCAATTGCATCAGCCAATCTTCCAGTTGCTGAATCATTTTCTGCATTCCTTGGGCCTGCTCCACAGGCACAAATGGATGAAGAGACCCTACACTTTCCCAGGTTACCGGGATCATCTCAGCGCTCGCATTCAATTTCATTGTACAGGAGCCCAGCGGAATCATGGCCCGATTCAGCGCCAGGTCCTTCTCCTCCAGATTTCTGAGGTAGCGCATCAATTCTGTTTCGGAGTGGTATCGATGAAAAACAGGATGGCTTAAAAAATCAGATACTCTTCGCAAGCTTTCGGGAATGCCGGCATCAGAGGAGTTGGCTTGACTGAGCAAGGAATCTAAATCTACTTCTACTCCAAAAACTTTGAGAAGCTTGCTGACATCCTCGGGAGTCGTGGTTTCATCAAGACTGACTCCGAGATGAGTGGAGTCGATCACTCGAAGATTCATCTTAGCTTCTTGTGCACGCTGCAGAATTTCTGGCTGTTGCGTTTTGGTTTCGATGCAAAGGGTATCAAAAAACTGATCACTCGAGACAAACCCACCCTGATTCAAGCCTTGTCGAAGTAGTGCCGTCAGGGTATGAGTCCTGCGAGCGATCTTTTTAAGACCTTCAGGACCATGATAAACTGCATAAAAACTTGCGATCACAGCGAGCAGAACCTGGGCTGTGCAGATATTGCTGGTGGCCTTCTCACGGCGGATGTGTTGCTCGCGCGTCTGCAATGCCATGCGAAGGGCAAGCTGTCCCTGTCGATCTTGAGAGACACCGATTAATCTTCCGGGCAGAGATCTTTTCAAGGTGTCACGCGTTGCCAGAAAGGCAGCATGTGGTCCGCCATACCCCATGGGTACTCCAAAACGTTGGGCACTGCCAAAGACGATATCAGCGCCCATCTCTCCGGGTGGTTTGAGGAGCGTTAGGCTGAGTAAGTCCGTGGCCACAGCGACCAAGACCCCTTGCTGGTGCATGGCTTCGATCCATTCTGACCAATCTTTGATCGCCCCAAATGTATTGGGATACTGCAATAAAGCTCCGAAATAATCCCCGCTTGGTATTTCTGCTGGCTCACCAACCACCAACTGAATGTTCATTGGCTCCGCCCTGGTTTGCAGAAGATCGAGGGTTTGCCGGTGCACATTGCGATCAACAAAGAACTGATTGCTTTTTTTCTTCGAGTGACGCTGACAGAGTGTCATCGCTTCGGCAGCTGCAGTGGCCTCATCCAGAAGTGAAGCGTTGGCTACCTCCATTGCTGTGAGATCCAGGACCATCTGCTGAAAATTGAGCAGCGCTTCCAGTCTTCCCTGGGCTATTTCAGCTTGGTAGGGAGTATAAGCAGTGTACCATCCAGGATTCTCCAGGAGGTTCCGATGAATCACAGCAGGCAGGTGTGTTCCATAGTAGCCCTGACCCAGAAAGCTCTGCCAAAGCTGGTTGGCCTCCATCATTGATTTCAACTCATTCAGCGCCTGCTCTTCACTTGCGGGTTTTAGGTCCAGCTTGCTTTGTGGCTGCAGAATGTCATGAGGTACCGTTTTTTCGAGCAAATCCTCTAGAGACTGCAGTTCAAGGAACTGCAGCATTGCTTGTTGTTGAGCTTGGTTAGGCCCAATGTGACGGTGGGCAAAATCAGCTGATGGCTGCAGTTGATGAAGTTCTTTGAGCAAGCTGGATTGTGTAGGCATGAAATATTCAAGGAAAATTAAAAGATCAGGTAAGTAGCTTGAAATCACTCAATGAATCATGACAAATTCCGATCATGGCTGCAAGGTTGGTACTATTAAATCTTATGATCTTGACAGCCAATTCAACTTTGCCAAAAATTTTTAATAATTCAGCCATTCCTCGTTTGCAGTGAACAGGAGAAAAAGTTATTATTTGTAAATTAAATTGCAGCTGAATCTTCATTAAGTCTAAGTCTATGGCTCAGATGCTCACCATCCCGGAGGTAGTTAATTTACTCCGGGTGCCAGAAACAACGATTCGTCGCTGGATTCAACAAGGGGAGTTCCCTTGTACTATCCGGAACGGCAAGCCGCTTATCAATCAGGCTACGCTGATTTCCTGGGCAGAAGCCAAGCACCTCCGCTTGGGTTCATCCGCACTGGGCAAAAAGGGGAATCTTGTTTCAGACAATCTGTTGGCTGCCTTGGAATTGGGAGGCACGCATTACGGACTCAAGGGTGAAGATCGAGAGGCAGTTCTTAGGCACATACCTGAACAAATGCAACTGAATAAGATCTCACCACAAAAATTGGAGACACTCCTCTTGGAGAGGGAGAACCAGTCATCAACTGCTCTCGGTAAAGGAGTAGCGGTTCCTCATCCTCGCTATCCATTGCCCATCTCGAAATCCCAATCCCGTGTGGATGTGTTTTTTCTTTCCTCACCTATCGAATGGGACGCACCAGACGGACAACCTGTTCATACACTTTTTCTTTTGCTCAGCGCCGAATCTTCCCACCATCTTAAGATCCTTTCGCAAATAGCTGGTCTGCTGCGGCAAGCAGGCGTCGAGGACTTTCTGCAGCAGGCACCCCCACAAGATGAACTCTTGGATTACATTCAAGCAAGAACTTCACTCTAAGCTTCAATCTCTCCTACCAAGCTCGCCTCTGGGCGAGGGTGAACGACTGTCACATTTTCGAGCTCATTCTGCCCGTGAAACCGTGGTGATGATGCTATGCGCTCTGATCATTGGAGCTGGTAGTGGAGTCCTGGCGGTTAGCCTGAACTGGGGTGTGCACTTTCTGCAGGAATCCATTCTCTTTCTTCCTGATCTTGGCCAGATTTTGATGCCTGCACTGGGAGCGGGTTTAGCCGTTTTCATGATTCGAAATTTACTGAGAGATCCCTCTGGACATGGGGTTCCTGAGGTGATTCATGCAGTACTGCATGATGCGAGAAATCTAAAAAAAAGAATGATTCTTTCTCGGTTTTTCGGAAGTCTGTTCACTGTGGGAACTGGAAATTCTGCTGGACTGGAAGGTCCCACAGTCTGTATCGGGGCTGCTTGGGGAGCTGTGGTTGCGCGTTGGCTGAACACAAATGAGCGCCGTAGTAAACTACTACTTGGCTACGGAGTGGCAGGTGCAGTTGCAGGGATTTTCAATGCTCCCTTGACAGGTCTGATTTTTACACTGGAGATCATTCTTGGTGAGTGGTCGGTATTGACCGTCTTGCCTTCGATCATTGCGGCGGTGACTGCGACAGAGTTCAGCCGTGTCCTGATGGGCAATAAGATCACCTTCACGCATGAGTTTGAGTTCTTCGACCCAACTTCCTTGGTCGCCTGTGTACTGCTTGGAATCTTGACAGGCCTCGTATCAATTGCATTTTCAAGAAGTCTCAGTTGGTCTGAGAAAAAATTTAATAAGATTGGGAGTCCGTGGGCGAGAGCTGCCCTTGGAGGTGCAATCATTGGAGGAATGGCCTACCTCAATCCATCCGTGCTTGGAGAGGGCTATAACATTACGCAGGAGTTCCTGGCACAGATGGATCAGCACACTGTGGAATGGGTTCTCTTGTTCATCTTGCTGAAATTCATCGCCTGTTGCGTGACTCTAGGTTCGGGTGGCGTAGGAGGAGTCTTTGCTCCGAGCCTAGTGCTCGGCAGTGCGGTGGGTATGTCTTTCGGTTTAATCTTGGGACTGACTGGCTGGGAGGGTGTGGCTGAACCAGCGGCCTTCGCTCTGGTTGGTATGGCTGGGATGGTGACTGGAGTGATGCACGGGCCTCTGACCGGGGTTTTTCTTGTCATGGAATCCACGGGGGGATACTCGCTGATTCTTCCCTTGATGCTCACCGCAAGCAGCGCCATGGTAACGAGTTCATTTTTGGAAGTGGGTTCTGTTTATACCCGAAATCTGATCTTCAAGGGTGATCTGGTCAAAAGAGGGTCGGATCAACATCTACTTCGATCACTTTCCAGGGATTTTCGGGATTTGTTGGATCACGATTTCCTGACAGTCCGAGACAGCACCCTCTTGGGCGAGTTTGTGGAGGTCTTCAAAAATGCACATCGTAACTATTTTCCAGTTCTTGAAGCAGATTCTGACCGTTGTATCGGAATTGTTTTTCTGGATGACATCCGCTCCTATCTATTTGATACCCATCTCTACAACATAGTTTCCATGGGTTCAATCATGCGCTCTCTACCCACCATCTCCACGAATGAATCAATTGAAGAAGCGCTAGATAAGTTTGAATTGAGTGGGGCCTGGGCGTTACCGGTGATGGATGGCAAGGAGAGATTTTTGGGAATGCTTTCAAAATCAACCTTGTTTGATCATTACCGGAGGGAGTTGCAAATCACGGTTTAAAATCAACTCCAAAGATGCAGTGTGCCAATTCCTGGCCAGTAAAGTTCTCCTTTCCAGGGGTTTAGCCCAAATTCCAGCGCAAACCACTGAAGACGAAGCCCCTCTTCAATTCCAATAGAAATTCCAAAAATTCCCCAAAGAGTAAGCTGCAATCCCTTTCCGCCTGTCGTGGGTTGTATCCAAAAACCCAAAGGAAAATCCTTACCAATGGCAGTGGGCGGTAGAGTAACTTGAAGTTCTGGGACTTGCCGAAGCACATGTGCTGTAAAGGTGTTGCTGTTTGGACCAGGCCAGACGCGATAGAATTCACTTGCAGGGTAGCTGGCGATTGCTTCCTCAACTTTGTTGATTAGTTTTTCAGCTCCCTGACCACGTACTTGACCATAAAGCTCAGGAGCATTCCCAAACCATGCTCGATTTGGTAATCCAGTTGATTCAGAAACCACGGGCATACCTCGAAAGTGCCGCCAACCGATCACATCATATCGACGAAAATCAGGATCTCCTGCTTCTTTGATCGCAATCCAGGTATGGACTGCAAACGCTCCACGCCAATTATAGGCTCTTGCTCCATAGACTTGAATGACAGCCTCGTCCTTTGTCACCTCCGCATTCGGAATTGTAACTGCTTCTTGAGAGCTTCTGCTCCAGTGGGTGTCCAAATCTAGATCGGAGAACTTCCAAGTCCACAAGGGGCCAGTCAAGAGCAAGGGGGTTAATAAGACTAAGCAAAGGAGCAACAAGCGAATAGCTCTCCAAAGTCGTTGGTACCTGATGGGGATCATTTGTGGAAGAAGATGAGAAATTCTGTGGCGGTCGAGAGGCTAAGGGCGAATGACTTCCATACCAGGAGGAATCTCAAAACTAAAGAAATCCTCTGAAAATTTGACGTTGTAACTCAACGCTTCAAATTCGATGATTCTTACTGAACCGCTGTTGTCCTTGAAGAGCAGGGCCTCCAAGTCTCCCGTTTCGCTATCGACACCGAGCTGTAAAAGGTCGATTGCACTTTGTTCCCGGTTGGGAACCAGTTCCAAAACTTCCCATGATTTATCAGGATCTAGCAAGGACTTCTGCATCCTTCGCTGAGTAAAATCTTCGGTCAATTCACCAGCACCGAGTAAGAAAGCCAGTGCAGTCCCGTCTGTCACAGCGGCTAACTCCTGGATGGTCACATTTTCCAGCAAAGGATCATATAACCAGAGAGTGTCACCATCAGTGACAAGCAACTGAGGATCTGGTTCTTGGTACTCCCAGCGCATTTTTCCAGGACGCTGATACGCAATGATGCCGGAGGCACTTACTCGCCGGTTTTCACTTTCCACAATGGTGGTTTGTAGGAAATTTCCTTGGAAACTCTGCATTTCTTGGTAGCGTTGCTGAACTCTCTCCAAAGTAATGGCCTGGAGAAAGTAAGGACAGAAGAAAATTGAAAACAGAGTAATGAAAATTTGTTTCATGTTTTAGGATCGCTCAAATTTTTAAAAGGCAGGTGATCCCAGCACCACTCCAGAGGTCCTCTCCAATTTTGATGATTCAATTGGATTTGATACACCCCCCATAGTCCAATCAAAATCGGAGGAACCCAGAGAACAACAGCACTCGTTGGTTCTTTCCCAATGGTCAGTTCCTTTGAGAAAGACCATAAAATGTAATGAATGATGATCAACGCTAGAGCTTGGAGGTAAGCGTTTGATCGTCCTCTTCTGGGGTCTACCATACCAATGGTTAATGCCGCCAAAGCGAAGCCGAGGCAAGCCATCGGTGTCGTAAGTCTGAGTTGAAATTCCCGTTGCCGGGTTTGCTCTCCAAAATATTGATCTGACTGAATGAGATCCATGGTTGAAACTCCCCAGACCTTGCGATTTTGTGAACCATCCAACTGAGGAGCACGAAACTGGTATTGGAATTCCTCAAAATCCATTGTTCGATATCCACCTTCAACATTGCCAAAGTGCATCGTACCCTGTTTCAATTGAAGAAGAATGTCCTGCTCTTTCTCTCTGATGAGAAGTTGACCTTTCGAGGAGAGCGAAACCATCGAACTTGGTCGCAATTCAGTGTCAGAGATAAAAATTCCCTCCAACTCCTCATTGGGAGACTTGCTCTCTACATAGAGGACTTTGCCGGGGAAATCATAGTTCAGGACTCCAGGTCGAATAGTTTTCGCAGTTTGCGATCTCAACAATCTGAGGGTTTCTTCTTCATAGGCAGCATACCCAGCTGGTTGCATCCACAGGGTAATTCCCAAATCCAGAATGGTTGCTAGCAATCCAAAGGTTGCGACGGGTACACTGAGTTGCCAGGGACTTAAGCCCGAAGCACCCATGGCGGTAAGTTCCAGATCGTTAGATAACCGCACCAAAACAACGACAACTGTAATCACAACGGCGATTGGCAGCGTGACGGATAGAAACTGGGGTAGTCTGTAGAGTAACATCAGCAAGACGCTCCCTACCGGTACGCCTCTGGAGACAATAAGGTTAATAAGTTTATAGACCGTATCCATCGACAGGATGAAGGTCAGAATAAAGGTGGCAAGCAGGAAAGGGGGGATGAGTTGAAAGAAGAGGGAACGGGCCAGCATACCACTAATTTGAAGCCAGTAGGTCTTTCAATTGCCAGGCTACTTGCAGAGCGTGCCTCCCATCTTTCGCTGAAACTTGAGGTCCATGACCCTGCTCTATACATTTCAAAAAATCAGCAATTTCAGCGAGTAAATCATCTCCACGCTCTAACTGAAGATTCTCTGGTTGGAGATCCTCAGGACTCAGGTCACTACTTAAATCCACTTGTAGTTTCCGAGCTTGCCCTGTCCCAAAATCCAATGAGAGATAAAGGCCGTTTTGAAAGATACGCATCTTCCGTTCTGCTTTATCGGAAACACGGCTGGCGGTCATACTCGCTACACAACCATCAGGGAATACCAGTCTGGCGTGAGCTAGATCTGTGAGGGGTGTTAGAATAGAGACACCGGTACAATCAACTTTATTTGGAAGTTCCCCAGTGATCGCAAGCACAAGATCAATGTCATGAATCATTAAATCTAGAATTACATCAACATCGGTGCCTCGTTTTGGGAAGGGGGCAATCCTGAGATTTTCAATGAACTTAGGTTGTTGGATGGATTGGCGGAATTCTTTGAAGACTACGTTGTAGCGTTGAACATGACCAATCTGCAGCACAAGCTGCTTATGATTTGCCAGTCCCTCTAAATCCAGTGCTTCAGCGACGGTACTAGCAATTGGCTTTTCAAGGAGAACATGAACTCCTGCCTCTAGAAAAGGCCGTGTGATTTGATGATGATGGACTGTCGGTACAACGATGCTGACAGCATCTACTTTACCAAGCAAATCCTCATAATTTCGATAAGCTTGGGTGCCCGTCTCTTCAGCTACAACGGTAGCTCTTTCGAAATCACTATCTACGACACCAATCAATTCTGCATTAGAAAGTTGGGCATATTTTTGGGCATGAAATCGACCTAGGTAGCCCACGCCGATAACGGCAGTTCGAAGCATTCAATTACTCTTCAACGCAATTTGGGTTCGTTCAAAAAGCGACCGACTGGATTGAGAACGTCAATATTCTCACAGGTGATGCGAAATACTGAAATGATGGGTACAGAGAGAATCATACCAACAGGGCCCCACAACCAACCCCAAAAAATCAGGGCAAGCACAACAATCAAAGGGCTCATTCCTAAGCTATCTCCCATCACTTTTGGCTCAAGCACATTCCCCACAAATACTTGAGTTGATAT
>CAJXNF010000104.1 GCA_913056375.1 uncultured Pseudomonadota bacterium
CGGTGTTAAAGACCGGCCAGAAGTTGCCATTGAACGCCAAATGGGGGGGCGGCTCAGTTACATCAGGCTTCTCCCTTGAATTGGACTTTAATGCCGAGGCACAGAGGAAAAATACGGAAGTCACCGTGGTCGATGAGAGCGGAGTGGTTGTCGGCAAACTGAGCTCTCTGGCTTCAAACTTGAGCGTGCCTGTTCGTCATCAGCTGGGTGAGTTGAGGGTGAACAAGAAATTCAGATTGAGCTCAACGGATTCAGGATTTGTATTCAGTAATGGGAAAGAATTTCTGGAGTTCGAAATTGTTTCCAATGTCGACGATTATCCGCAACCAGAAGTGCTGATCGATTCTTCAGGTGTTTCTTCTTATCTCAGTTTTGATTACTCAGAAGAGGAACAGGAGATAGAAGAGATTGTTCGCTTTACATGGAGTGAATCGGCAAAATGGCTGAACAGTCGTTTAAATCTGGTTCCCTTGAGTGATATTGAGCTCAACGGGAAACCCAGGTTGACTTATCTTGAGCCTCCATTGGAATCAATAGACTCTTCAGTTACTGAGGTTCGGATTATCACCAGGATCCCAGCGGGTTTGGAACCCGGAAGCCACTCTGAAAGTTACCGGATTATTCCAGAAGGAGACCTGAATACGTCAGAATCTGTTTGGGTTCTGGAGCGTGAGGGTCTTGCAAAGCCGATGACAACGTCTGAAATCGCCAAAATGTTGGGGATTGCTTTGGCGGTGCTCCTGATTGCTGGATTTGTCGGTAAGAAGATGTACGTCAAGAAATTTGGCGACCCTGTGTTTCCCGGAAACTTTTACTGTGATGTTCAAAGTGAAGAACTCTCGGCGATTCGCCTTAAGGGGCGTGGGGATTCTTCGATGAGCTTCGGCGGAGATTATAGCGAAGGGGCGGATTACCCCCTGAACTTTACTCTGACAGCGGTAAAGGCTGCTTCGGGTTTAGGGTGCAAGATTGAGTTTTCAGAATCCGAATCTGAAAGCCAGCAGATTAATGACCTTCTTGTTCTCCGGTTTGATCAAGATGGAGACCGTCACGATTTCGTTTCCGGTGAATCCGTTTCAGGTGGTGATCGCCTGGAGGTTTTGGACGGATCGAAAGTCATCATTGAAATTTCTTTTAGAGGGTTGTCAGTTGGCCCAATATCCGGCGAAGAGGATGAGGAATTCGATGGTAGTGATTTCGACGATTTTGACGATTTTGACGAAAATTAAGGCTAACCAGTTCATTGGAGTAGTGAGATGTCCTTTACGAAAAATTTGATCATTGGCCTGGGTGGTACTGGTCAGCAGATTCTTCTGGAAGCTAAATCTTCCATTATCAACCATTTTGGTGAAGTTCCTGATGACATTAAATTTTTGGCCATCGATACGGATGTTCCAGATGACAAAGTGGTTAATCCTTACACCCAAGCAGAGATTCAGTTCGAGGGGGCTGAGTTTTTGCGCTTGAGTGGCAATGGTGCGATCAATGTTGCCAAAGAAGCAGAGGGAGAGTGGTGGCCTGAGGGGTGCACAGATTGGCCTCTTCCTGGCGCTGGCGCTGCGGCCAAGAGAATGCATGGCAGAGCCAAGCTTGGTTTGAACATCAACAACGTGGATCGGGTTCTCAAAGAAGCGATTACTGCGGTTAGAACAGTGGGTGAGCAAGGTCCCAATGTTTATCAAGAGGGGAAAATCCGGGTATTCATTGCCTGCTCTCTTGCCGGTGGTACTGGATCTGGTTGCTGGTTGGACGTCGCAAATCTTTTGCGTGAAGAGTTGAGTGAAAGTGATCGACTTGTATCCGTAATGCTTCTTGGAGACGCTTTCGAAGGAAGGCCTGGTACTACCAACAAGTATGCAAATACGGTAGCGAGCCTCAAAGAACTGCAATGGGTTTTGAGCGATGCGGTTCCAGAATCAAGCCCTTACAAAAACTATAGGCTATACCACCGGGACATGAGATTTCCTGATGCAAAGCTGTTTGACAGCTGCTTCTTGGTTTCCAAATCGGGACCGTATGGTGTTACAGACGAGCCCGATGCAATTAACAGAGCGCTAGGTCGTTGGATCTATCACATGTGTGGTCCAGCTGGCGAAGAGTTTGATCGTAGAGAAGACAATATTCAGGAGGGATACCCCTATATTCTGCCTGGCAGAGGACAGGATCAGGAGCCTCGCAAAGGGGTGTTCTGGTCCTTGGGGATCTCCGAGCTTGTATATGAAGGCAGCTCAGAACGAGCCAGAGCAGCAGAAGACGCCGCTTCCCGCCTGATCGACGAAATCATAGCAGGGGCTTCCACTATCGGTGAAATCGAATCCATCAATATCCCTGACTTTTTGCGTCGAAACAATTTGCAGGAAGAACAGGAAGATCAGGTGATCGATTTCCTTTTTGCTCCCCGGGACAGGGATCGACAATGCGCTCGAATTGCTTCTCCCGATCGGGAAGAATTGGAGCGAGATTCCCATACTACCCTCTATGCGCAATGGAAAAACTGCTGTGATCGTTGGCCTGATACTGCCGGGGCCAAATCCAGCCAGAACAAAATCCGGCTTGAGGACGCACCAAGAGACTCACTCATGAAAAAAAGAGATTCACTTTTGAGCAAGCCGGGTGGTGTATCACGGGCTGAATTGTTTTTTGGGAATTTGGCGCGAGAGTTCAAAAATCTTGAAAATATGATGGAGCAGGAGTCGCTCGATGATAAAGACAAATCCAATATGCGTCTCAGGCAGGCAAAAGCCAAGTTTGACGAACAGATTTCTTTGAGCTTCTTCTCTTGGAGAAAAGAGGTTGGAGCAAAGATCGAGGCCTTGGAGCCGATGTTCAGAGATGCCTTGAAGTTGGCTTTTGAATCGGAGCGCAAGAAAATCGCAGTGGAGCTCTATCACAGTTTGAGTCAGTTTGCGAATGACATCTATGACTCCATCATGAGCCTCAAGCGAAACCTAAACGATACTAAAGAGCGTATTTTGACTCTCTCTAGGCAGAGATCTCGAGGACTCCGAAGCATCTTCCGGACTGATTTACCTGCCGAGGAAAGCAAATCAACGTCGGGTGATTCGCTTGTGGACAGAGTGGTTGCAAGGATTCGCCAGGATTTGACAGATACTTGGTTGGCTCCAGATTTGGAGATTGCATTACTTCAAAACCGATTGGTTGAAGTTGTTCGCGGGGAAATTGGCGACCAATTCGAAGAGTCTGTCTATACGAGAGTCTCGAATAAAGAGCCTGATGCAATCGGTGAACATTTGGCTGATCTCTTTAACAAGTCTGCTCCCATGTGGTCTTTTGACAAGGGGATCACTGCTCAGAACCCCGAGTTTCAGCCTCCTCACAGTGCAATCGTGACAGCCGGACCTTCTGAGATGCCTAATAGCTTTGAGGGCCTTTTGGAAAGGGTGACCAGTAGTGCTGAGCCTGCTTGGTGCAACCTCGATAACTCAAACAGCCTGTCATTTATTCAGTGGCAGCATGGAGTTCCTGCATTTGCCATTAATTGCATCAAGAATATGATCTCTTCCTACAATAATGAGAGACTTTGGCAGCAGGTTGGTGTGGGTTTCCATTTGCATGCTGATTGGAGGGAAGAACTACCTGGATTGGAGCCAGATAATTCTTCGAAAGCACGATTGGAAACATGGGCTTTGGGTTTGGCGCATGGATTGATTGTTGAAGAGAACAATAAGATTGTAGTCACCAATACCATGGAATTGGGAGCCCCTACTGACGAGAACACGTGGCGACATCGGCTGCCTGAAAGAACTTTCCAGGATGCAATGGTCAACTTTGCTCGTAGCAGAGAGCTGTGTAACAACATCGCCGAAATGCTGGAAATCAAAAAAGAGAATGACGGCAATGCTGATTTCGTAAACACAGTGAAAGAGTTTAAGGAAAATTTCGCTGTGAGAATTAATGAGTCCGGTCAGGTAACAGAACGACAGAAAGCCCTCCGACAGGTACTCGAGTGGCTGAACGATTGGGTTGAAAACAACTGAAGCTGGTAATGTTTTCTATACGGAAAGAGTGAGCTGAATTGTTTAACACAATTAGGCCTGCGCTTTATCTGGTTTACGGACCGGAGTCCAGGCAAATCGCATTCACGCATCTCAAGAAAACAGCTCGGTTAACCCCGGAGCTTCAAGAGTTGACGGCTTACATCCTTCTCAAGGAGGCTGACTCTTCCGAATCAGAAGGGGTTCAGCAAAATAGTGGAACACCGAACCCGGCTGAGATAGATCTTGCGGATTTTATGGAGGAAGCTGGAGAGGGAGCTTTTATTCGTGAGGTTTCTGTCGATCACGCGGCTGACTTGCAATCAGTTTTTTCTGAGACTGAAAATCTGCTCAAAAGAGCAGATTTATGGCAAAGGGCTGTGGCAAATGGTTGGGTAGTAAAATCAGGTGTTAAGCCAATCATAGTGACTCTTATTGATCCTTCACGAGGTTGCTCGACTAATTGGGTGAATATATTTGCAACGTTGAAGAGATCTTTTCCGAATAGTGAAGAGTGCTTAATCGACAGTTTTAATGTAATGCTGGGACCTGGTTTTTCTGAAGATTTAAGCTCTGTGCATCCAGACCATGAAGCCTATCAGCACTTTAGCTCCACTTTTGTCCAGCTTCAAAGCGGTGACTGCCATCCCGATTCAGATAAGGCATGGATACCACAAACCGTTATTCTCGACGGAAGGTTGGAGAATGGGGTCTCCTTGACTCCAGGATCTGATTTGAGGGAAAACACTGCGGATATCATTAGCTCCCTGATTGGTCTTTCATTGACCGACAACAGTACTTTTTCCGATAAAAAACCAGTCAGAACTGCAGGAGCAATCCGGGTTGGATTTCCCAAGCTAGAACTGATTCGGGAGCACCGTGAACAGTGGCTTCGAAAATATTTCAAAGAGGAGTCTGACAATATCCATGCGATAGAAATTAGGGGGCATGCGTGTCGCCAGGTTGCATTGGATTATCTGCAAAATTCCAAAGTTGAAGGAGTGGCCAAGAGCCTTGCGAAATCTTTGACCGGGCAGTTGACCTATATGCCTGATCATGAATCTAGTGATCCCCTTGAAAAAATCGAAATCATGTCGGTGGATTTCGAAAGATACTGGAGTGAGCGTGTTCAGGGAATCCCTGGAAGAATTGAGTCTGAGAGGCGAGATTTTAATCTCTCTCAACGAGAAGAGTTGATTGATTCATTAGGAGAATGGTTGAAAAACCTTTCTTTGGCAGAATGCTCCAAGGTGCTGGAGATGATCAGGGGGGTCGACAATTCGGGATTGGTCACCCATGAAAAAACAGTAAACGACCTTCGATCAATGAAGGTGGCAAAAATTGAAAAGCTTGGTTCTTACAGCTATTCAATTAATTCAGAAAGATTGGAATGTTATCGCCGGTTGCAAGATTGGGTGCAGAGCCAGGGGGATGTGTCTTCAAATAAATCGGAGATTGAGGCAGAGCTTTCAAAGATTAACGCTGAGATCGAGCAGTTCGAAGTTCCTGAAGTTGGAGAAGGTGAAGAGCCTAAAACCGGTACAAAAACGGCTGTCAATCAATTGAAAACCAAGAAAAGCAGGCTGGAAAGTCAACTCTCCCAGCAGCAATACATTGAAGCAGGGTATAACCACATCATTGGTTCTCCCAGTAATGTTCAAAATCTCAATTCACTGTTTGATACAGAAGGCACCAATCGGAATGTGACAACTTTTGAGACCGCTGAACTGGAAGGTTGGTCTGGCAAGGCAGAGAAGCGGACGTTGACCAATGGGTCTTCATTTGTAGTTCCGAATTCGGAAGATGAAAAAAGTACACGAGATGCTTATTACGAAGGTTTGAAGAATCTCGCCGATTTGAGAGAGGATCTATCACGGGAACCAGAAAATCCGGTATCGGATTCAGAGGTGATCAGGTCTCAGTCGTTGAAAGAAAGCATCGCCCAGCTGGAGGAGAAAACAGTAGGGCTGCTGAATGAGTGTAATGTTGCCCGTGAGGCGGTAGAGAAGTATCAGATTGCGGTCAACGCCATTCAGGAACAATCTTCCCGAATGATGCAGTTGAAGGAGATGGCCTCGATCGATCTGGCGCTAGCCCCTGTTTATTTCAGGTTTCTGGAATATGAAAAAGATGCCCTCACCAAAAAACTTCATGCGTCGAAGCGATCAGACTCCGGTAACAAGGAATCTGTAAAAAAACGATTTCTCAAGCAAGTCGCGGGCATTTTTGTCGCAACTATGCTCCTGTTGTTTTTGATTCCCAGCGAGAAAGCAAAAATTCAGACCAATTTTGACAGGGCTTTGATTGAACCTGGGAAGCAAAATTTGCAAATCATGGTAGGTCAGCGAGCCGTTCGCTTAGCCTTGCCCACCGGCTTGTGGACCAACAACGATTTGTTCAGATTGATTTCTGGAGCTGAGGTAAGAGGAGAGAGGGTGAGTCCAACAGCCGTTAGCTCCTTTAATAAGTTATTGGTTTCGAGTTTGAATAATGGTGCTTTGGAGATTTCGGGAACCTCTTCCGTGGGTGTCGCAGCCCAATTAGAAGTCATGACTGGAAGTTCTGCTGCCGTTGCTTTGGGATTACAGGTTGGCCAGAAGTTTCTTGGAAATCAAAGATGGCTCTACAGGGGAGTTTCACTTTTGGTGGGAATTTTGTTCTCGGTTATTCTGTGGTTTCAATATCGTGGAAAAGCGACGGTAGGTGATCGTAGTGTTTTGAAATACAAGGCCAGCATTAAGCGCAAAGAGGCGGAATTGGATCATTGGTACAATTCCACTGAGGCCGTAATCTCTCGGGCTGGGGAAGAAAGGCTGGCGCTTTCCGCTATTGAGGAGAGTGTGAAGGCGATCGATGATCAGGCAAAGATCGTTGAGTTCATACAAGGGCTACTTGAGAAGTTTGATTCGGCGATTACCCGTGAGTTGAAAATTGCGAAGAGCTCTTCTTCGGGTGAAACCGAGCTTCCCAGGTCTAGGAGGTTTTATTCGATCTTTAATCGTGAAGATCTGAGGACCAAGATTCTCAACCGAAGGGTCTTGGAGTCCGATGAGCGAAATTTTAAAAACTTCAAGAGAGAGTGGTCCTATTCCCGAATTTGGAAATCCTTTTCCGAGAACCAATCGATTTCAGATTGGTTGGGGCATTTGAACCATTCTGCGGATGAATCCTACAGTGTGTTGGTTGAAACTTCACTGGAGCAGTTGTTGACAGGTAATCCAGAGATCCTTTCTTCTGATGATCCTCTCGTCCTAACTTTACGTGAAAACATCAAGCCGTTGGGGGAGCTGTGTGGTGTGCCTGACTCAGAAGAAACGACTCGTTTGTTTCTGTGTACAAAAAACGACGAGGGCAACTCCGCCAATATTCGCAGGCGAATGGAGTTGATTTGGTCGAGAGATGCACCGAGCTTCGTGTCAGAGGGGGACAAGTCGGAGTTGTTAATGGTGGTGCTGAAGCCCAATCTTTATGGACGGAGAATTCTATCTGTTCAAAATGGGCTGGCCAGTTTCTTTAAAAGGCCAGTCGGTGAAGTTGAAGACCTCTTGATTGCAATCGGTAACAAGATGGATGAGTTGTGCAGTATTCACCAAATGGAAAATTTGAGTCAGGCAATAGGGTATGGTGGTCAAGAAGCTCGCTGGCAGGTCCTGATCAGGGAATTTTTAACATGTTCTCTGTGGCATGAAGGGATTGAGATTCGTGGCCCTTATGGTCATGCAGAATTTTTTTACAACGACATTCGTTTAGGCGGGTCGGTTGTTGAATTGCTTTTTCGCCTTGATGGTTACGGGCTTACCAAGCAGCAGGCCATCGATGTCGCCGCAATCCGATCTGAGAAGCCTAGTGAAGATCGCTGTGTTTCGGGGGAGGAATACTACAAGAGACGTGAGGTTCTTGATCACTGGTTCTACGAAAATCTGCGACTTCTCGACGCTGAGGTGTTCAGGTACTTCGAAAAACTGGTTGAGAAAATCGACGGGTGATGAGCATATGATAGTTGACGACTTTGATGACCCTCCTATTCCAGGCGATTTTCCAGAGGGATCGGACGAACTCGATTTTCCTGAGCCAAAAAAGAAAATAAAACGGGTCAGTTTTCGTTCTTATGCGATCTATTTGATTCCCTTTGCAATCGTTCTGTTTCTCTTTTCTGGCATAGACTCTTTTGTGTCAGGCGATGAGCGGTTTTTGGTTTTTGCCAGAGGTGATGGAGCGGAGTTGCTCTCCATCGGTGATGGAGTGGTCCTCGAAGGTAAGCCTGTCGGCAAAGTTGTCGATCTCGCATTTGACGAGTTTGATTTGATCG
>CAJXNF010000105.1 GCA_913056375.1 uncultured Pseudomonadota bacterium
TTTGGCTTTCGGCGAGCCGGGTTGGTTCAGCCAGTAAGAAGGATCACGCTCTTCATTCAGTCGCGGACCGCAACCACCGTAAACGTTGGCCGCTTCGTCAGCCTTCTGCATACGTGACATGACCTGGTCCATTTCACCAGCCAGTCTGTCCATCGCCTCCTGGGGAGTAAACGCACCAGAGTTGACATCACCAATTTGCTGCCACCAGATCTGGGCTAACTTTGGATAGTCTGGAACGTTAATTCCAGTTGGAGACCACGCAACTCGATCTGGAGATCGATAAAACTCTACAAGACCACCCAACTGGGATGCTCTTTCCGTAAAGTGTTGATGGCGAACTGTACTGTCACGGATGAACGTTAAACGCACGTCACTCTTCTTGACATCAACTGTTTTGGAGGTGACGAACTGAGCATACAACCAAGCAGCCTTTGCACGTTCAACTGGCGTAGACTTCAGAATGGTCCAGGAACCTACGTCCTGATAGCCAACTTTCTGTCCTTCTTCCCAGTACGGACCATGTGGGCTTGGTGCCATTCTCCAAAGTGGTGTGCCGCTTTCATCAACTGTGTTGTTCCCATCAGCACGTGATTTCACCATGTCGGCTGTGAAAGCTGTGTACCAGAAAATTTGCTGGGCCACGTTACCCTGAGAAAGTGCTGGCAGTGACTGATAGAAATCGTATGATGCAGCCCCTGGAGGTGCATAGGCTCTCAGCCACTCATCCCACTTGCGGATAGCATAAACTGCAGCGGGACCGTTTGCAGCACCACCACGACTTACGGAAGCACCTACGGGATTACAGCTACCAGCTTCCATGCGAATACCCCATTCATCAACAGGTATTCCATTTGGCTCGCCCTTAGAACCAGCCCCGGCCATGGACAACCATGCATCTGTCATTCTCCAGCCCAAGTCTGGTGCACGCTTGCCATAGTCCATGTGCCCGTAAATCTGCACGCCATCAATGTTCTTCACATCATTCGAGAAGAACTCAGCAATATCTTCGTAAGCAGACCAGTTGACTGGAACACCGAGATCATAGCCATACTTCTTTTTGAAAGCTGCTTGTAACTCTGGTCGGTCAAACCAATCCTTGCGGAACCAGTAAAGGTTAGCAAATTGCTGATCAGGCAATTGATACAAGTCTCCATCTGGACCCGTTGTAAACTGAACACCCATGAAATCATTGAGATCTAGGGTAGGCGAAGTAACATCCTTACCTTCTCCAGCCATGAAGTCAGTCAAGTTATAAGCCAACTGCAATCGGGAGTGTGTTCCAATCAAATCACTGTCGTTCACATACGCATCGTAAAGATTTCGCTTGGTTTGCATCTGGGTCTGGACAGCTTGAACAACTTCCCCTTCCCCCAGCAACTGATGGTTCACTTTAATGCCAGTGATTTCTTCAAATGCTTTGGTCAGGACTTTGGACTCATAAGAGTGAGTCGGAATTGTTTCTGACAGAACATTGATCTCCATACCTTTGAAAGGCTCAGCTGCTTTGATGAACCATTCCATTTCAGCCATCTGCTCAGCTTTGGAAAAAGCAGAGGGCTGGAATTCACTGTTGATCCAGCGTTCTGCCTCTGGCTTTCCAGCCATCGCAGTGAAGGCACTCATCGTCAGCGCTAACGCTGCGCTCATAAAGAGCTTACTAAATCTCATTATCTTCCTCCTTTTAGGGGGTACGAATTCCAAAATGCCAAAAAAATTTCAGTTCAGCAGAATGCCAAACTGCTTATGTGACACGGGGCCTTACCATGCAATCGAATCTGACTTTTGTCAATTTTTTTTTCTATTGAGCAAAACAACATGAATTTTGTTCGCTTAGAAATCTTTTGAAAAGAGAATGTGCTGGACATGAAGGCAGGCGAAAGAGAAGCAGTCGGTCAAGAATTTCGTTGACCAACTACTTTTGAAATCAGAACAACTAGCGGTGAATACTTTGCTCCAGAAAAGATCTACTTTCTGGCGAAAGCCATTCTTGTTGATCTTCGATTAGTAGGTTCCATTCCTCCATCAAAAATGAAGGGGAGGGTTCGTTACTGCAGGCTTGACGCATAAACCTGCAAAATTCCTTGAAGTGCAGTGCATCTCGCATAATGATGGTCTCATCTGAAGTTAATATGAATGAGTCACATCCTGTGCTTTCGTCCTGACTGCCATTCCATTGACTGATCGATTTGTCAGATAAAGCTGCATTTTATGTTCCACTATTTGGAAAAATGTTATGGCTGAAAAGCGAATGACCAAGTTGAACCCGCTCATCAAGCCTCCAAATCCAATGGATCTAGAAGATGATATTTTCATTCCTGAAGATGAAGAAAGTTTCCTGAGGGAGCAACAATTGGAGCAATTGAGGAAGGAGCCGAAGCGAACACTTCGGCTTGTCAAACGCTGGTTAAGGGAAAGCTAGATGTTTGCAGGACCTAACTGGCAATTCTGGCTTCTGGTGCTTTTCTTTTTATTGAGCAAACCACTATTGTTTTGGTTCGCTCAGTAAATTTCTACGAAGTTCGAAATCCTCTCTCCAAAGCCGCAAAGACCTGATCCAAATTTTTCTCAGAGCCTACTGCGAGTCGTACCAGGTATCTTGAAATCCGTAGCTCCTCCAGTTCTTGGTCGCTAGCCTGATAATGGGCTAGCATGGCATAAGGGCAAAGCATCGAGGTGTTGGAGCCAAGACCAGGAGCCTTATGAAGAGGCCGAAGGTCTGCATCATAGAAGCGGCGGATTCCATCAAGGCTATCATTCTGCAAAACAAAGCTGATGAGGCTGCCAGACCCCTTCAACAACTTCTTTGCCAATTGATGACTGGAATGGGATGGTAATTGGTTGAAACTCACAGAGCGGACTTTTGGATGAGCTTCCAGAAATTGAGCAACCCGAATTCCATTAGCATTGAAGCGCTCCATCCGCTGAGGAAAATCTTTTATACAGTCAGCCAAGGCAAGGACCTCCCATGGTGACATGAAGTTTTGCCATTCACCCTGAAAAGACTTCAACTGTTCAGACCAATATCCCTGACGAGTCAGTAGGGCTCCGCCCCCGTGCTGGTTGTTTCCACATAGGTATTTTGCCGTGCTGTGGATCACCATGTCTGCTCCCCATACGAGCGGTTGAGCGTTAGTCGGTCCAGCCAGCGTGTTATCAACAATTACAGGGATCCCATATTTTTTTGCAATCGACTGAATTCTTGGGATATCCGGTAATTCTCCGAGTGGATTCGTAATACTTTCCGTGACAATCCCCGCAACAGATTTGTCTTTGAGAGCCTCTTCGAGTTGTTCTAACTCATCGGTATTCAGAAAAATCGGTTCACCGTTCCCTCCCCTCCACTTATCAAACATTAATAGGGAGTAGGTATCCGTGTAGAGTAATCCTATGGCTACAAAGCGTTTGGGTTGTTTGCTTTGGCATCGCCTTCTTGCCAACTCCATTGCAGTCACGACTGCATTCATCCCTGAAGGGAATAGAAAACATTCGTCTGCCTCTTCCCACTCAATCAGTTGAGCACAGATTTTTTCGGTAGCTTTTAATGTAGATGAAGCAGGGGCCACTTCATCATTTTTCCAAGCAGCGATGTTTCTGACAGAAAGCAAGGCTCCTCTTCGCTTTCGCAATTGGAAGAGTCCCTCCATCAAATCATAGTGCTGGCCTAGGACAACCCCACCGGGTGTTCCTATTTTTTCCATACTACCAACCCAAAACTCGTTGTCTTGTTGGATTGGCAATGGCGCAAAAGACTTCGTTGAATACCAGATAATCTGGTCATGCTCAGTATGCTGATCTTCGTCTAGCCATTCGTTTCTTTGATCAGCACCCAAATCAGGAATAATCCAGAGTCGTGATTCCATCGAATCAGATCCAACAGATTTCCACTCTTTCAGCCAAGAAGGTAGAGGCTCTTGTAATTTCCAGGCAATGCTTAGATTCGGCTGTTTGATCAATAGGAAATCGATCAACTCGCGCAAAGCACTTTGCACAGAAACAAAAGCCAGGGCTCTTGCAACCTTGTGTTTCCGTTGGAGGGATTGCTGCCACTCGTACAAGGCAGGGCGGTCCACCATTCGGTAGTATCCCCAACTCAGGCGACAGCGATTTTCTTCATAGTCTATGACTGTCTGCAAGTCTGGCATTTCCGCAGTGGTGCCATAGTCTTGACCACCAACTGGCTCTAAAAAGCGCACAGGTCTGGCGTCTTGCTTAGCAGAGGCAGAAGAATCCGTTGTCATGTTAGGAATAATCTAGAGGATCAGCGCAGTTGACTGCGCAACTCATCAAGGAATTGCCGATGTGATGCTCTTATTTTGAAAACCAGACGGATTTGTCTGATTGCCAATAACAAAAACAAGAGGCTTAGGCATCCCATCAGGGAAAGGGACAGCAGAGGAGGAAAGCTCAACAGCCAATCGCTCAATGCTTGAAAATGGCTCATGTAGCTAAAGGTTCGTTGTTTTTAAAATGAATGGCATTCTGCTGAGCATCCAACTCAGCCCATTGTCCTAACAAAAGCGGATGATTGATCTCTCCATGCCCATGAGGCAAGCCAATTGCCATTGGAAGATTCAAATCGCCGAGTACGTCCAGCAAAACATCCTTAACTTGCTCCGGGGTACCACATTCTACGAATTCACCAAAAACAAAAGCCCGGACTTTTTCAAATTGACCACTTTGTCGCATTTGGGTCAGCATTCGATCCAAACGATAAGGCGCTTCGTAAACTTCCTCAAGAAAAAGAATTGAATCCGCTAAATCTAGTTGGGCTTCAGTTCCCAAGGCAGAAAGGATTACAGAGAGGCAACCCCCACTGAGCCTGCCTTTGGCGGATTCTGGTTTTTGCAAGAATTGGACAGGAGTGGAGGGAGATTCGGATTTGAAAAGAACACCCTTCAGGGCTTCGCGGTTCTTATCTGCCTGGGGACCACCAACAAACTGTGGGGAGGCCAGCGTCGGCCCATGGCAAACCAACCAATCCGTGTGGCGTTGGAGGTAATGAAGTAGTAGGGAACAGTCGCTGAATCCAACGAGCCATTTTGGTTGTTGGTGCCAGGAAGTTGGCTGAAGCAATGGCAGTAGTCGAGCGACTCCGTAGCCTCCTCTAATGCAAAAGACCGCTCGAACTTTCTCATCTTCCAGTTGTTGTTGGAATTCGGCAGCTCGATCTTGATCAGTACCTGCCAGATGCAAATGCGAGCGGGTCAGTTCAGGAGTATAGATTACTTGAAGGCCCCAATCTTCCTCCAAGATTTGAAAGGCTTGCTCAGCTAAACGCTGTTGCTCTGGCCTCAATTGAGATGAAGGTGCCACAACCGCCACGGCATCTCCTGGCTGAAGCGGGAGTGGGCGTATCATCTCAAGTTTTATTGGTACCGCGAGCCATCACCAGTTTCCCAGAGCGGACCATTTCCTTAAGACCAATAGTGTTGAAGAGTTTTTCCATCGCATCGATCTTCGAGGAAGACCCCGTAGATTCCACAATTAAAGATTGATCCGTAATATCTACAATTTTGGCCCTAAATACATCAACGATCTGTAAGACCTCCGATCGCTTCTCCGGACCAATCAACAATTTAAAGATGGCTAATTCTCGTTCAACGGATTGCTTAGGATCGTGATGACTGGCGTGAACAACATCTACGAGCTTATTTAACTGGCGTAGAATCTGATCAAGTGTTTCAGGACCACCCTGAACAACCACTGTTATTCGAGAGAACTGATGATCTACAGCTGGTGAGACTACCAGAGAATCAATGTTATACCCTCTTCTCGCAAAAGTTTGCGAGAGGCGCATCAAAACACCTGGTTTGTTATTGACGTAAATACTAATCGTAAATTCTTCCATTGCTTTTCTTCAAAGAGAGGCTGCGTTCAATCTAAAAATTTTGATCGCTAGTGTGTTTTCAGTACAAATAACGCAAATTCCAAATACCTCTCAGGTACTTCCTACAGGCTTTTCAAGTTTGCGGTCCTTCGGCTTCTCAATGAGCATGTCCTTCACGGCTGCTCCTGCTGGTATCATCGGGAAGACATTGTCTTCTTTTACAACCTCAGCGTGGATAATGCAGGGCCCATCGTTGTAGGCAAGTGCCTTTTTTAATACCTTGGTGACATCTCCAGCACGTCGAATTCTAAATCCTTTCACACCATAGGCTTCACCGAGTTTGACAAAGTCTGGATTTCCCTCCAGATCGCAACCACTCAGCCGCTGGTCAAAGAATAGTTCCTGCCATTGACGAATCATTCCCAGATAGCGATTATCAATGATTAAAATTTTGATCGGTACTCTCTGGAGAGCCGCTGTAGAAAGCTCTGCCAGTGTCATTTGGAAGCCACCATCCCCTACGACAGCTACTACCAAATCATTGGGACACCCCAACTGAGCACCAATCGCCGCTGGGAATCCATAACCCATTGTCCCAGCACCTCCGCTGGAAAGCCATTGTCGTTCACGCGAGCTTTTGCAGAACTGGGCTGCCCACATCTGGTGCTGACCAACATCAGTGCTGATGATGCCTCTGGATTCAGAGAGTCGATCCAACTCATCCAAAACATATTGTGCTCGTAATCCACCACGCTTGGGGTATTTAAGCGGATACTTCTTTTTCCATGAAGCAACCGATTTCAGCCAGGGGCCTGAATCTAATTTGTGAACATGTGGAATCAACTCCTGCAATACCAAGCGGGCATCTCCGTTGATGGACACATCGGGCTGAATAATTTTGCCGAATTCTGCGGGATCAATATCAATATGAATCTTGCTCGCAGTTGGGCAGAATTCACTGACTTTCCCAGTAATACGATCATCCCAGCGAGCTCCAATGGCCATAATCATGTCACAGCCAACAACCGCCTTATTTGCGTAAGCGGTTCCATGCATCCCAAGCATACCGACAGACAATTCATGAGTTTCGGGGAAGGCCCCTTTCCCCAATAGAGTGGTCGTCACAGGTGCTTGAAGCTTTTCTGCCAATTCCAGAACTTCTTTAGATGCGCCCGACCCCACAGCACCAGCCCCCACGTATAGAAGTGGACGTCTGGATTCCATGATAATATCTGCAGCTCGAACGATATCGTCTGCGTTGCCTTTCATCGGGACTTCATATCCAGGCAGATCCGTATTTTCTGGAAAATTCGCCGTGCATTCTGCTGAGACAACATCTTTTGGTAAATCAATCAGTACCGGACCGGGTCGACCAGTAGTTGCCAGGTGGAAAGCTTCCTTCATGACTTTCGGAAGGTCATTGGCATCCTTCACAAGATAACTGTGCTTCACAACAGGCATTGTCACACCGAAGATGTCAGCTTCCTGAAAAGCATCCTTTCCCAAGTTAGGTGTGATCGTCTGACCGGTCAACACGATGAGCGGGATGGAGTCCATCTGTGCAGTTAAGAGTCCGGTCACGGTGTTGGTGGCCCCAGGGCCTGAGGTGACGAGTACGACCCCTGGCTTCCCCGTAGCCCGAGCATATCCATCAGCCATGTGGGTCCCCCCTTGTTCGTGGCGCACCAAGACCAGTTCTAGCTCAGGAGCATCTAGCAAAGCATCAAAAATTGGCATACATGCACCGCCTGGATAGCCAAATATATATTTGACTCCCTCTCTTTTCAGAGCCTCTACAACAACTTGGGCACCATTCATTACGAACTCCTATGATTTAACAATTGCAATTTAGCTTCTCAAATTAGTGAATTCCTTGCAGGAGTACAAGCCAAAAGCCTACATTTATAAATTTTTCAGGCTTGTAGAGTTCTTAGATGATTTACATGACAATATTCACATAAATTTTTCGACTTCAGCTAAACTTTTGATCGACAGACGGCTAACTTTTTCTATTATTTACTGAATGTTTATTTTTTGAATACACAATATCTGATGAATCTTTCTCTGCTCAATAAATCAAACACACCCCACTTATTTGTCTTCAGAGATCTTTTCACCCTATCGAGACCGTGATAACCTTTGATTCAAACAAATTTAAAGCTACTGAACTTCCACCTAACCATTTGCAAATGGCATTGACTCCCGCTGAAAAACTACTGAAAGAAGTCAATCTCAGCCTAACTCGCCAAAGAGTGGCCGTTCTTGAACTCTTTTTAAAAGAAGAACATCCGATGACACCTCATGAGGTGCGGGAAATACTCGAGGAGCAGGAACACGTAGACCAGGTGACCATTTATCGAGTGCTGGAAGCACTAGCTAGAACACGACTACTGACTCAGGTTCCTTCCACGGATCGGAACAGCTACTATTGTCTGTCAGAGCGGCTACAGGGCCTTCATG
>CAJXNF010000106.1 GCA_913056375.1 uncultured Pseudomonadota bacterium
AAAACAGCTATTCCAGTGTTATGGTGCCGATTGGAAACTACGATTCGATGACGTTGAGCCAGTCCCGTTAGCAACGGCATCCATTGCACAAGTTCACCGAGCAAAAACTAGAGGTGGCTCTCTTGTCGCACTAAAAATTCAATTGCCGGATGCTGCAGAGAAGATTGAAGCGGACCTGCTGTTTTTCAAGCGCATCGCACCCTTACTTCAACGCTGGGCAGAAGGTTGGAACGTTGAACAGACTGTGGAAGAGCTCAGCAGGAGTATTCGGCAAGAATTGGACTACTATCATGAAGCAGCAAACCTAACAAAATTCCTTGCTCTGTATGAAGCAGAGGAGTGGGTGTTTCCAGTACTGATTCCCGATCTCCTGAGTAAAGAAGTATTGGCTATGAGTTTTGTCGAAGGTCAACCTCTTCGGCATTTCCTAGCTGACGTGCCAAGTGCTGCTGAGCCACTGCTGCAATCATTGGTACGGAGCTTCATCAAGCAAATCTTTGTCAGCGGCTTGTTCCACGCAGACCCTCATCCTGGAAATTTCTTTGTAACCCCTCAAGGGAAGCTAGCTCTGCTAGATTTTGGAGCTGTTGCTCAGTTGACGGACGCCGAGTGTGAGGCCTACCGAAACGTCTTGGTGGCACTTTTCAATCGTCAGCAATCAGAATTTGATTCACTATTGCGCAAGGCTGGATTTGATGTCCCCAACGGTCCATTATTGCTAAAATTACTTTTCGAAAGAGACCCCGCTGAATTTGCAGGACTGAGCCAGATGGAAACTCATATGCGCATCATGAGAAGGGCAGAAGTAAAAATTCCCGATAATTTTGTACTGATGGGAAGAGTTTTGATTTCGATTGGAGGCCTTCTAAAACAGTATCGAGTGAAAGTTGATCTTCAGGAGTTGGCTCTTTATTTGATGATGGAAGTTGCAAGGAAGGCATCATGAAGGCTCTTGATCAACTGGAAAACCGACTGGTCGAACACTGGCAACGAAAGGAATCCCGGAAGACCTGGCAGGAGTGGATCAAATGGCTGGAACAAATACAGTGTCCTCTGAGAGTGGACCGACCAGAAAAGGTATCCCCTGGAGATCGAATAAACTATCAGACATTTTTACACTTCTGTGAAACTGCACTGGCTCGCTTACCCGACTGGGAAAGTAAGCTGACTACCCCAAACTGGGTGGAAGCACATAGTCTTTGTTTGCTCCCAACGGATTGGACTTCCCCTCACCTCACTTCAACAAAATCCACAGTTGGGCAACCAGAGCAACATAAGTATCTCACCGAAGAAGATCTAGCGGGCACTCACCAGGCTTTGCTGCGCCTTGCAGAGGAGGTTGACAAGGTGAAAGGGCGACTGGAACAAATTGAGCGACAATCCATCCAGCAGCCTAGGCGTGTTCCGATGCCATCACCTCCACTACCTGGTGGGAGTCCTCTCAAACAGCCACCGCCACAACCTTCTCCATCACCACCTTCCAATCCGATGATGAGCCAAACGCTGGAAAATGAGCTACGTTTCCGTCCACCTCCAGAGCTAAGACCCAAGACCTATGTTCCGGAAAGTTTTGATGAAAATAACGCCCTCCCTGCAAGGCCTCTGGACGAAGCATATCTTAGTTTCAATGAATGGTGCGATCATCTCTATTCAATTGGGCTGAATGTTCAGGAACTTTCAGCAGAAAACCTCAGAGTGGAAAGCTCCCGACCAATTTCGTTTCTCCAGTTTTCTCATCGTCTCGAGAGAAGAGTTGCTTCCACAGATAGGTTGCATGATCTGCTTGAGACCTTTCGTCTGCACTACAGAACGGGTTTTTCACCAGCACCACCCACGACCAAGATGCCTGGATTAACGCCGGATGTACCAGAAATTGAAGAAGATGAAGGATTTGAGCTGACACAAGAGGTCAATGAAACCTCGACTGGATTTCAACTGCCCCCAGAAGATTTATATCAGGATTACAACAGTTGGCTGGAGTGGTTGATTGATCAGAATTTGGATCCTCGCGTCTACAGCAGCCAAGATCTTCAAGTGGAAAGCAGCCATCGAATCTCCTTCCCCCAATTTCGTAGACGGCTGGAAAGAAAATTAGATGATCCAGAAACCTTTCGAAATTTATTGGGACTCTCAGAACCCTGAAAACCAATGGACTTTGTCCACTAAAAACTTCGACGGAGAACATCACCTATTCCCGTCATTTCCCTTGACAACCATCCATTCGAATGTTAACTATTAGCACTATCAGCTGATGAGTGCTAATAAGCTACTTGAGGGAGCTTTATGTCGAAAACGGTTCAACGGTTGGAGACCAAGGAGTCGATTGACGAACGTACCCAACGAGTCTTGCGCGGGATCATTGAGGGTTACATAACTAGTAACGAACCAGTCGGATCACGCTCCCTTTCAAAGACATTGGAAATGGGGCTATCCCCTGCGACGATTCGGAACATCATGTCTGATCTCTCAGACATGGGTTTCTTAATGCAGTTGCATACTTCTGCAGGCCGGATTCCCACTGACAAAGCTTACCGGTTTTATGTTGACCAAGTAGTTGTGGCCAACCAGCTGACTCGCAAGCTGCAGAAAAGGATTCAGGAGGCAACTCAGGAAGGTGGGATGAATCAGGTCGAGGATCTTCTGATCAGTACGACCCGTCTGCTTGCAGGCTTAACTCAATTTGTCTGCTTAACCAGTTCCCCAAGAGTTGAGACAAGCATTCTGAGGAGAATTGAGTTTATCCGCCTGAGTTCACAACAGATTTTGGTTGTTCTAGTGACTCGTAACGGCCAAGTCCGGAACAAGATCATTGCAACCACAGAGGACCTTTCCCAGGACTTTCTCAACACAGTCTCCAGCTTCTTGAACGAACAGTTTCACAATCGGAGTCTTCATGCGATTCGACAGCAGATCCTCGAAAGCATGGTTGAAGATAAGGAACGTTACGACCGCCTGTTAGCCCAAGCCGTTCGACTGGGGAAGAAAGCCTTCGAATTAGAGGACGCACCCGAAGTATACATTGAGGGCCAACACAACCTGATTTTCAGTGAGCGCTTCAGAAATTTGAACAGTGCCCGTGGACTGATGGACGCCTTCGAGCACAAGTCGATGATCATGAATTTGCTTGATTCCACTGTGGAAGCCGATGGCATCCAAATTTTCATTGGGATCGAAAATGAGTTGGAGAGCCTCCAAGACTGTACGATGGTTAAGGCACAATATAGCGATCAAAACAACGTCCTCGGAACCATCGGAGTGATCGGGCCTACCAACATGGATTACCAAACAGTGATACCAGTAGTTGATTTTACAGCCAGAATTCTCTCACAAACCATCACCCAACAATCGTCATCCTGTGATTGAAAATAAATGAACAAAGAAAATACTGAACAAGGGAGCAACACTGAAGAACCGCTAGAAAATAGCGATACTCCAATCAATGAAGAAGAAACAGAACCGATTGCAAATGCTTCCCCAACAGATTCCGATGAGCTAGAGGCTGATGAGGAAGAAGTTTCTGCAATAGAGAACGAGGCTCTGCTGCAGGTCGCCACCCTGAAGGAAGAACTCCTTCGCCAGCACGCGGAAATGGACAACTTCCGCAAGAGAATGGCCAGGGAGCAAGCTGATCGACTTAAGTACCATCACATGGAATTGATTCGAGAGTTGTTACCGGCCATTGACAGTCTGGAAAGAGCACTCGCTCATTCTCAGCAGCAAGAAGACGCCTCTGGTAGCATGATAGAGGGCATTGAAATGGTGAATCGCATGATGCAGGAGAGTCTCAACAAATTCGGTGTGAGCCGCATAGAGCCTCAGGGTGAGCCGTTTGATCCAAATTGCCATCAGGCAGTTGGGATGGTGCAGACTGACGAAGTTCCAGAAAATCATGTTCTGGACGTATTTCAGGTTGGCTACTACCTCCATGATCGAGTAGTGAGGCCAGCCATGGTACGCGTCGCTGAAAAACCCTGAATACTTCAAGAACCCCAAAAAAACTCAAAGGAGTCTGATCTATGGGAAAGGTAATTGGAATTGACCTGGGAACTTCCAACTCTTGTATCGCTGTGATGGAAGGCGGTGATCCCAAGGTTATCCAAAATTCAGAGGGCGTCCGAACCACCCCATCCATGGTTGCCTTCAATGACAGTGGTGAGCGGCTAGTAGGCCAAGTTGCGAAGCGACAAGCGATTACGAATCCAAAGCGAACCGTGTTCAGCGCCAAGCGCTTGATGGGCCAAAAGTTTAATACAGAAGCAGTCAATCGATTGAAATCTGTGGCTCCCTTCGAGATTACAGGTGGAGCAAATGATCTGGCTTACGTCGGCGTGGATGGTAAGAGCTATTCTCCTCCGGAAATTTCAGCTTTCGTTCTCCAAAAGATGAAGCAAACAGCTGAAGACTATCTTGGAGAGGCGGTTACTGACGCAGTCATTACTGTACCAGCCTACTTCAATGACAGCCAACGGCAGGCAACGAAAGATGCAGGCAAAATCGCTGGTTTGAATGTACTTAGGATCATCAACGAACCTACGGCGGCTTCATTGGCTTATGGCTTGGACAAAAAATCAGATGAGAAGATTGCTGTCTTTGACCTTGGTGGAGGAACATTCGATGTCTCCATTCTCGAAATCGGAGACGGAGTCTTTGAGGTCAAATCAACCAATGGAGATACCTTCCTCGGTGGAGACGACTTCGACAACCGATTGATTAACTTCCTGGCTGATGAATTCAAAAAGGAAAACAGCATAGATCTTCGCCAAGACAAAATGGCTCTCCAACGCCTGAAGGAAGCAGCCGAAAAGGCGAAGCATGAGTTGTCTTCCAGCACTGAAACGGAAGTTAATCTTCCCTTCATCACTGCTGACCAGAATGGTCCAAAGCATTTGAATTTGAAAATTAGCCGCGCTCGCTTTGAGCAAATGGTTGATGATCTGGTCCAGCGATGTCTTGGACCATGTAGAGACGCACTGAAAGATGCTGGCTGTACTGCTAAGGACATTGATGAAGTGATCCTAGTGGGTGGAATGACGCGAATGCCCAAGATCCAGCAGATCGTAAAGGAATTCTTTGGTAAAGAGCCTCACAAGGGCGTCAATCCGGATGAAGTCGTTGCAATCGGTGCGGCGATCCAAGGTGGCGTGCTAAAGGGTGATGTCAAAGATGTTCTATTGTTGGATGTCACACCTCTCTCACTTGGCATTGAGACCCTCGGTGGCGTAATGACCAAGTTGATCGAACGCAACACCACGATTCCTACTCGGAAGAGCCAGGTCTTCTCAACAGCAGCGGACAATCAACCTGCGGTAAGTATTCACGTGCTGCAAGGTGAGCGCGAAATGGCTGGTGATAACAAGACCCTGGGCCGTTTCGAGTTGGTTGGTATCCCAGCAGCCCCAAGAGGAATGCCTCAAATTGAGGTGACTTTTGACATTGATGCCAACGGCATTGTCAATGTCAGTGCCAAAGACCTTGGTACGGGTAAGGAGCAAGCAATCAAGATCACCTCCTCCAGTGGCCTCTCTGACTCAGAAGTAGAACGTATGGTTCAGGAAGCAGAGCAATATGCTGATGACGATAAAAAGCGTCGTGAATCGGCAGAACTTCGGAATCAAGCTGAGACACTACTCTACAGTACAGAAAAGACGATGGGAGAACTGGGTGATAAGCTTCCAGAAGCAGACAAAGAGAAAATCACTGCTGTCAGTGAGCAACTCCGAAAGAGCTTGGAAGGAGACGATCCTGAGGCCATTCGCAGTGACATCGAGGCCCTTACCCAAGCTTCTCACAAACTTGCTGAGTTACTTTATAGTCAAGCTTCAGCAAACCCATCTGGTTCAGATCAGCCTGGGGATGATCAAAATCAAGGTGGTGGTTCAGGCAGCAAGCAAGATGACGACAACATTGTTGATGCAGAGTACGAGGAAGTTAAAAAGTAATCTTTTCGCATCCTCAGGAAGGAGGCCCTGTTGGCCAAACGTGATTATTATGAAGTACTAGGGGTCTCCCAAAACGTCAGCCCGGAAGACCTGAAGAAGGCCTACCGAAAAGTGGCCATGAAGTATCACCCAGATCGGAATCCGGGTGATTCAGATGCTGAACTGAAATTCAAAGAAGCCACTGAAGCCTATGAGGTTCTCAGTGATTCTCAGAAGCGTTCTCGCTATGACCAATTCGGCCATGCTGCGGAAGGGATGGGAGACGGTTTTAGTGGTGGTTTCAGCGGTGGTGGTTTCAGCGACATCTTTGGTGACCTCTTCGGTGATCTCTTCGGAAATACTGGAGGTCAACGTAGCCGCGGTGAACGTGGTTCCGATCTCCAGTACAATATGGAGATTTCTTTCGAGGAAGCCGCATTTGGGCATTCGACGGAAGTTGATATTCCCAGAATGGAAACCTGCGACACTTGTGGGGGACTAGGGGCTAAATCAGAATCCGATATAGAAGTCTGTCGGGTCTGTAGCGGGACAGGTCAGCAGCGAATCCAGCAAGGCTTCTTTAGCGTTGCAACAACCTGTCGCTCCTGTGGAGGGCAAGGAAAAACTGTTCGAAATCCTTGTGGAACCTGTCGTGGTAAAAAGCGCGTTCCTAAAACAAGGACCATTCGAATCAACATTCCTGCGGGTGTAGATAACAATTCCAGAATCAAACTCTCCGGCGAGGGTGAACATGGGATTGACGGGGGACCTCCGGGGGACCTCTACGTTGTGATTCGTGTGAAGAAACATCCGATCTTCGAACGGGATGGTTCTGACATCTATTGTGAGGTTCCGATCAGCTTTCCACAAGTAGCCCTAGGCACTGAAATTGAGGTTCCGACTCTAGAAGGCAAAGCTCGCTTGAAAATCCCAGCTGGCACCCAGTCCCACAAAATTTTCCGTCTGAGGAATCAAGGAATTGTGAACTTGCGCGGTGGCAACAGAGGGGATTTGCATGTGCGGATTGTCGTGGAAACTCCGACGAATCTCTCTGCTCGGCAAAGAGAACTACTTGAAGAGATGGAACACATCAGTGATCAAGACAGTCACCCCCTGAGAGACAAATTCATGAACACAATCAAAGGTTTTTTCTCCTAGAAAAATCATGAATTTTTCTACTGCGGATTTATTCGACGATTTTGAAGATCAGCTGCAAAGTTGTGAGCTCTCATTCCAAAACTTTGGTGGTATTAAGAGTTTTTTTGGCCAGATTGCGACAATCAGGTGCCACGAAGACAACAGTCTGATCCGCCAGACTCTATCGGAAAGTGGTCAGGGTAGGGTTCTGGTGATTGATGGTGCTGGCTCCCTCCGCAGAGCCCTTGTCGGAGATTTGATCGCAGAGCTTGCCCGTAGCAATGGCTGGTCTGGAATCGTTGTGCACGGTGCAATTCGGGACAGCGTTGCAATTGGCAATCTGCAAATTGGCTTGAAGGCTCTTGGTACGAATCCTCGTAAAAGTACCAAAACTGGATCTGGCTTCCAAAACATACCCCTCCAATTTGGGAACATCTGCTTGACACCAAACCATTGGATTTATTGCGATTCTGATGGAATAGCGGTATCTCCCACAAACTTACTCGCCTGACATATCCCCCTGCACCCCGATCTCTTCTGATCGAACGATCTTCCAACACTTGAATCCTCCCTGAATAAGGGATAAGTTCGACGGCTCTATTTATCTGGAAACAAATTTGGTCCAATAAACAGTTCATAGAATAGTATTAGGCGAACCCAAAGACATGCCCCAACCTAAGTTAATTTCTCTGGCAACCGCGGTTGATCGCTTCACGCAAAACGGTGTTCAATATGCGAGTGGTGCAGCACTACCAATCGGCTCTGATGCGATCGTTTTCGGGCGGGAACTTTTACGCAAGGGTCGGAAACAGCTCCATGCGATTTTTCACTGTAATTCCCAGCAACTCAATCTCTTGGCTGGGGCTGGGGCTGTGGATAAAGCAGAGTGTGGTTTTTCCGGTCTCGAGGTTTTTGGATTTGCCAACGGACTGCGCAGAGCGGTAGAAACTGGGATGACCCAACTGGAAGACTATTCCAATCTAGCCATGGCAATCCGGCTATTGGGTGGTGCGATGAACTGGCCCTTCGTACCAGCTACAGTAAATATCGGTTCTGACATCCAGTATCGCAGCGCTTTCTCACCAGATGAGTATCCAGCAACCAGTAAGATCCCCATGATCACCGATCCTTTCAGTGGTCGACAACTCGGGGCCTTTCAAAGTTTACAA
>CAJXNF010000107.1 GCA_913056375.1 uncultured Pseudomonadota bacterium
GCTTGAATAGTGACGTCCAGTGCTGTGGTGGGTTCGTCAGCAATCAGAATCTTGGGCTTGCACGACATCGCCATGGCGATCATCGCCCGCTGACGCATTCCCCCAGAAAATTGGTGGGGATACTCCTCGGATCTTTGTTCAGCAAGGGGAATCCCCATCTGTTGTAGTAGTTCAATGGAGGTCTGCTTGAGTTGAGCAAGTGTGTTCTTCGAATGATACTGCAGTCCCTCAGAGATTTGAGCTCCGATTCGATAAACGGGGTTCAGGGCTGTCATTGGATCCTGAAAGATCATCGAAATCTCTGCTCCACGTAAAGCCCGCATTTCCTTTCCATTCCGCTCCAATTGGTCAATGCGAATATCTCCTTTTTCAGAATGATAGATGATTTCTCCTGATTCAATTCTTGAGAGCTTGGGGAGCAATTGAGTGATGCTAGAGGCTGTGATGCTCTTGCCGCAGCCACTTTCCCCAACGATACAAAGCGTCTTTCCGCGGTATACATCAAAAGAAACCCCGTCAAGGGCCTTGTTGCAGCGGTTGTTCACATAGATATAGGTTTTGAGATCCTTAACACTCAGGACTTTTTGATCAGCACTCATCTCAGCCCTGCATTGTTGGGTCTGTGGTGTCCCGTAGGCCGTCTCCTACAAAATTGATGGCTAACACAAAGAGCGAGATGGTCACCGCAGAAGGAAGCCAAACCCACCAGTAGTTTTGAAGGATTCGTAAGTCTTGTGCAACATTGAGGATATTCCCCCATGTGGGAATGTTCAGGGGAACACCGAGGCCAAGAAAGCTGAGCCCTGCTTCCTGCAGGATGAACATTGCTGTACTCAGCGTGATGTTGACCATAATCGGTCCGAGGGCGTTCGGTAGGATGTGCTTGAAGCAGATGGTGAAGGTATTCAGACCGAAAGCACGAAGTGCCTGGACGTACTCCTCCTCACGTAGAGAAAGCATCTGGGCGCGGGTTAGTCGATAAAGGCTGCCCCAACCCGTCAGCGTGAAGATGATGATCAGGTTCATCAGGCTCTGTCCGAGGATGGTCACCAGCATCAGCACCAGAATGATCTGAGGAAAGGACATGACCACTTCAGAGATCCGCAAAAATGTGCTGTCCCACCAGCCGCCTTTGTAGCCAGTGTATGCACCAATACTGACACCGATGAGCGCAGCTCCCAAGGCACTTCCTAGTCCAACCAGGATTGAGATCCGCCCTCCATAAATGATGCGGGCGAACACATCTCGGCCAATCTTGTCGGTGCCAAGGATATGATCTGCGCTGGGTGGTTTGAGCATCATCCGCAGGTCAACTTTCTGGGGATCATACTGAGTCACAAGCGGAGCAAAGACCGAGGCCAGAATCATGATCGTCACAAAAGCCAGACCCAACACAGCTAGCTTGTTACTCGCCAGCTTACTCAGGGCTCGGTTGCTGGATGCTGCCTTGAGGGTGCCTTGCTCCGTTTTCTCACGGAGGAGATCGAATTTTTTGTCTAGCCGAGTTGGACGGCGCATCATTATTTTGGCGTCACTCAAGTTTTATCCTCGGATCTAGTAGTGCGGTCAGTAGGTCAATCAGGAAGCTAGCAAACAAGACTGCGGTCACAGATAGAAAAGAGATCATCATCACCAGTGGGTAGTTCTGACCGCGAACAGCGTTGACAAACAAGTCACCTACGCCAGGCCATTGGAAGACCTGTTCGATGATCACAGTCCCACCAATTAGCATTGGCAAACGGAAGCCAATCAGCACAACTACTGGAATTAGGGCCACGCGAAGGCCGTGAATGAAATTGACTCTCCACTCAGGAACTCCCTTGCTGCGAGCGGTTCGGATGAATTCTTTGTTTAGAGAGTCAAGCATACTGGAACGTGTGTAGCGCATCACTCCAGCAGTCATGATCAGCCCCAAAACCATGGCAGGCATCACCAAGTGTGGCATGTGGTCCCAGTAACTGTCATAACCGGGCATCAAGCGTTTGCCAACGGGTAGCCATTCCAGTTGCAGTGCAAAGACGACGAGGGCAACCAGTCCAAATATGAACTCAGGAATCGAAACGCCGATCATACCGAAGACAGTCAGCGAGTTGTCCATCAGCGAGCCTCGCTTCAAGGCGCTGATCGAACCAAGGATGACTCCAAAAAGAGTCGAAAATAACAGGGCTGCGACAGACAGTTCCAGAGTGGCAGGAATCCGGTCCAGAACTAGCTGAGAGATGGGTACTCCACTCGCCAGACTATAGCCGAAATCCCCCTGAAGAATGCCGCCAAGCCAATAGAAATATCGAATGATGAAGGGATCGTTCAAACCCAGGGCTTCCCGCATTGCCATCAACTCTTCTGGTTTCAGGTCGGCAATGGCTTCGGGAGGGAGCAGGTAGGAGATCACATCTCCTGGAGTGAGTTCCAATCCCAGATAGATGAGGAAGCTGATTCCCAACAGCATGGGAATCAGATAGAGCAGTCTTCGGGTGAAGTAAACAAACATGAAAGCTTAAGACCCAACACCTGCTTTGAAGACAGATGTTGGGTTGGTTGAGAGGCTTAGTTTTTCGCGTACTTGTTGAACCAGACCATCCGTGTGTACGGGATGTCTGCTGGAATGACGCGCATGTGGTCCATCTCCTCCAAGGCTTTGACGTCTGCTACGTTCTTGGTGAACCCATAATCAAGGGAACCAGCCAAGGCGTTCTTGACAAGATTGGCGTCGTTATCCTTGCTTGGATAGGCGACGATCTCATCAATGCGGGAGACTCCCTCGTGGAAATTCTCAAATGGAACCATGATCAGGTAGTCGTTCATTTTGACTTCCTTGACCTTGTAGGGACCAGAACCGATAGGATTTTGCCAGAAAGGATGCTGCTGGAATTTCGCAGGATCTACGCCTTCCAGATGCTTGCGTGGCAAAGGTGTCCACTGGGTAAAGGTCAGCAGAACATTTGGGTCCACTTGAGCGAAAGACAAGGTGATCTTGTTCCCACTGACAGCAATACCGGAAACACTGGATGCTGAGCCATTCATGAAGGCTTCTGCACCTTCCAAGTAACTGAAGGTTGTTTTGAAGATTGGCATGATGTTGGGGACTTTGAGTGCCAACTCAATGTTCCACTTGATCTCTTCAGCAGTGATTGCTGAACCATCATGCCACTGGAGGCCATTCTTCAGCTCAAACGTCAGAGTCTTGGCGTCCTTGCTCAGGTTGTAGTACTTGGCCATTTTGGGTCGGGTTGGAGCCAGGCCACCGTCGCAGCTGATCAGTCGATCAAACAGGACCTTGTTCGTGATGAACAGACCGGGGTTGAACCAGGGATGCTCAAAAAATTCCATTGGGCCAGTGTTGGTGTTCATCACCATCTTGCCGTTGGCGTCAGGTTCTACGGTCCACTTGGTGACATCCCAATCGTAGTTGTACTGCGGATTGCCGTAGATTCCACCGTTGCGGTTCAGCTTGTTGCTCTCATAGATGAAAGCTTGCTGATAGTAGAGAGGCAACGTGAAGAGTTCCGTCTGCATGTAATCTTCCATCTCGAAGAAGATCTTCTTTTGAGCAGCGATGTCTGCGGTACTGGTTAGCACATCAATCATGCTGTCTACCTTGGCATCTGCTGGTGAGATGGACATATCTCCGGTCTTATAGCGGCTGAAGTACTCTTGCAGTGCCAGCGGTCCATGGGCTCCGTAAGCCAGATCCCACTTCACCGCAGAGGGGCCATTCTGCGGATCCTTTGGTGCAGTCCAAAGCTGGGCGCCAACGTCTCCTTCCAGTTTACGGAAGTTCATCTTGATACCAACATCACTCAGATAGGCTTGAATAGCAGTCATCAAGTCGACGGTTAACTGGTCACTGTAGTAGTAGACCATGTCGAGTTCCTGACTCGAATTCCAGTTAGCTTCTTTCAGCAACTGGCGAGCCTTGTCTGGATCATAGGAATACTTGGGCAATCCAGGCTTTTTGAAAGGACCGTTCGGGATGTGACTGTCTGCAACGATGGCCTTGCCTTCGAGCAAGGTCTCTTGAATGGTGTCCATGTCAATCGCATAGGCAATCGCTTGGCGGACCCGTGAGTCTGAGAGTGGATTGCTGTTCTTGGGCATCGCCAATAGCTGAGTAGTGAAACAAAGCGTGACGACGAGTGGTAGAAGAAATCGGATTTTCATCGGTTACCTCGCTTGAGAATTAACAGAAAAAAGATCATCAAGAAATCAATGCTTCATAGGCAACTCCTTTTCGTTGCGTTGTTGATTAGAGGTCTATCAATTGACCAATCGGGCAAAACCCGTGTGCTTGGTTTCGAACGCTGCCTGATCATAAAACTGCCCGGACTTCAACTGCTGATTGATTTGGTCAAAGCAAGTCTCTGCTTTCTCAAAGTAGTGATCCAGGTGTCGATCTTGATGGGCAAAGGTAGGATTGAAACTGGATCCAGCCATGATCCCCTGCTGCAGCATCAAGCGAGTGAACAGGGTCATGATGCGGTTGGCCTGTTCATGCTCAAAGCCAAGTTGCACCAACTCTGGACGTCCCTTGACAAAAGTTGGTAGCTGGCAGGACTGTCCCAGCTCCAACCAGCGTTTCATGAAGCATCCGCCAATTCGCTGCAGATGTGCTGGCACATCCAAGCTCATCATCTTTTCCACAGCAGCCAGTGCAGCAGTAGGCCCAATAGATTCAGACCAATAGGCGCTGGAGATAAAGGTCCGCTCAAAAAATTTCATCTCAGCGGTTTGTCCAATCACTGCACCCATGGGATAGCCGTTGCTCAGGGCCTTGGCAAATACCGCAAGATCAGGTGTCACGTGGTATTTCAGATGAGCCCCTCCTAGGCAAAGCCGCCAGCCGATCGAAATCTCGTCAAAAATCAGCTTGGTTCCATGTTGTGTGGCTAACTGACGGACTTTTTCCAGGAATTGGTTTTCTGGCTCCACTCCGCGAGTCGTTTCCATCACCACGGCAGCCAGTTGATGATGCGCGAAGATGTCTTCCAGTTCGGCTAGCTGGTTGTAACGAAACGGGAGTGCTGTGCCTTTCAGACCAGCAGGGACTCCCAGTGGATCCAATCCAGGTAGCAGGTGATCCTGTAAGCCATTCGGACCATCCTCCAAATTGACGGCTAGATACCAGTCATGCCAACCGTGATAACCACATATTGCTACCTTGTCTCGACCCGTGACAGCACGGGCAATCCGCACAGCCATTGTCATTGCTTCCCCACCAGTTCGAGCATAGCGAACCATTTGAGCCCAAGGATGAATCTCCAGCAGGCGCTCTGCCAACCGCACTTCATCATAGTTGGACAAGGAAGACATGGAACCCAGTTGAACTCGGCGTAGCACAGCGTTGTTCACATCAGGATCAGCGTATCCAAGTAGGCAGGAGAGCACCGCATTGGAAGCCATGTCGAGAAAGCGGTTTCCACCCTCATCAATGATCTCACAACCTGTTGCCTGGGTGTAGTAGGCAGGCCAGTAGTTGGGTGCCATCAACTCAGGTTTTTTGCTGAGCAGTTGAGTGCCGCCAGGAATCATGGTTTTTGCCAATTCATATTGCTCAAGGTTGCGCGCACTTTCATAGGAAGCGCCTAACCCTAGCAGGTGGAAGGCATTTTTGTAAAAGATATATTCCAGATCGGAGTCTTTCAGCGAGCATAGCTGCGCGGCAACCTGCAGTGCTAGCAAGGACTCAATGCCCACCAGCGTGAATTCTCCAAAAGAAGAATCCTGACCAGTTGACGAACTTTGGTTCAACCACTTGAAGCCATTGGCGAGGCTGATCGCTTTTCCGCGCATTTGGGAAACAGGATAATCCGAGCCGTACATCAGCCGAGTGATGCCGGTTGCGCGGATGATCGCTTCCATGGAGGTTGGTTCACAGACCGCAGAGCTATCAAAAAAGACGTTCTCAAACTGTCGTACTGCGTTCAGTCCCTCTATTGTATTCCTGGCAGCAAATCCTCGGGCACAGTGAGCCAAAACCAATTTGGCATTCTTGAAGCGGGATAGCCGATCTTGTAAGTAGCTCAGGTTGTTTGGATCACTCAGCGCCTGCGCTTTCACCAGGTGCAGCATGATGATCAGATTCTGTTGATCAGCGATCTCCCAGGCCCAGTCAGGTAAGAACTCTTCGATGTTCGCCTCAAAAGTATTATTGCGAGAGGCGTAGTGGTGGTAGCACTTGAAGCCACGGAAGGAATGCTGCTGTACAGTTTCACGTACTTGATCTGGATCATCAGTTGGTCCAATGATCATCAATCCATGAACAAAATCGTGCTTATGCGATTCCTGAAAAATATGTTCGTTGGCTGCAGCAAAAGGCAGGTCTTTCAGCGGAAATGGAAAGGATAGGTACTGCTCCACTCGCTGCTCCAGCCAATGGCTCATGGTTGAGCGAAGCGTCACGCCATCTGCTTCAACGGTTGTGGGTGTTTTTTGTGAATCAGTCAGGCTGTACAAGTGCGTGTGGATATCAATGATGCGATTCGGCAAAAAATCAGAGAGTGTCTGCACAACCTGCTGGTCTGTGGCAGTGACCACATGCTGGCTTGGATCCAATAGCTGATGCTGTGCTGTAGAAAGCGCTACCATGCGGTCCAGCCTCCATCGATGACAAGATTTTGTCCGGTCATGTAACTGCTGGCTTGACTAGCCAGAAACACAACAGCTCCTTTCAATTCATCTGGTTTACCCATACGTTTCATCGGACTTTTCTGTTCAAGGCGCTGCACCATTCCCCTGGGAGCACTGGGAGCTGGAAATGGACCAGGGCTCAGACTGTTGACCCGAACTCCCTTGGAAGCCCAATAGACTGCCAAGTGTCGCGTCATCTGCAGAATGCCTCCTTTCAGGGTGTGATAGGCCACAGGACTAGCTGGAGAAACACCCTCATACGCATCAGGATACGACCCCACGGAACCATACATGGAACCCAGCATAATGATCGAAGCCTGCCGTTGTTGGGCAACTGCCAAATCACAAATAGCCTTTGCCAGGAAAAAGTAAGCTGAGGCATTAGACAATTGAACCTTGAATTCTTCTTCTGTGACTGAATTCAAGTCGGCAGAAAGTGGAAAGTGACCGTTGTTGACCAATGTATCAATCCTTCCATATTCTGCTTGAACTCTTTGAACCCCAGCCTGACGGGAAGTCTCATCCAATTGATCCAACTGAATTCCCAAGTGAGTCTGCTGCACTGGTCTCGGCAATTGCTGAGCAAATTGAACAGCTTTATCCTCCTCACGACTACTGACCACCACACTCGAACCAGCTTCGGCTAAGCCCTGCGCAAGAGCTTTCCCCAAGTGGCCACAGGCACCAGTCACCAAGCTCACGGTACCGGTGAGATCAAACAATTGTTGGATGGTTTTGCTTCCATTTTGGATGCTGCTCATTCAACAACCTCTGCCAAACGAAGCTCTTGTTGAATGAATGGTTTTGCACTTTGTTGATAGGCCTCAAATCTTTGCTGATTGCGCTGACAAGTGTTGGATTTAAACACCATCGCTAAAGCAGCTCGGTTCCGGTCTGTGGTTTGGTTACTGCCAGCCCAATGGATCGTCTCCGCGTGATGAATGACGGCATCTCCAGGATTTGCAGTGATGGCAACTCCAGTTCGTTGATCTTCTTCGGTGAAATCCGCAATCGTTTGGGAAAATCCTAGATTGTTCGAGAGCCGATGGGGTCGGATACCCTGTAAATGAGAGCCTGGAATGAAGTGTAAGCATCCGGTCTGGTGGTCTGCATGATCTAGAGACAACCAGATTGTGAGTGCCTGAGGAGGCTCAAAACAAAAGTAAAAATTATCCTGATGGGGTGGTGTCTCGTGAAAATAATTGGGCGGTTTGTTGAACCACTCCAGCGCCAATGCAGGTTCAACTTTATCATCTAGTAATGCACTAGCTAAGGAACTCCACTTTGTGCTAGCTGAATAGCTTTTGAAAAAATCATCTTCTTCAATTCGATGTAACTGCTTCAAGGAATTTTTATCCTGCTTGTTGGCATAGAAAGCATGTTCATAATTCTGCTTTTTGTGAGTGGCTACAATTAACTTTGTTAGTCTCTCACGAACTATATTTAACTCATCATTGTCCAGAAAATTTGGCACAACAACATATCCATTTTTTTGAAATGATTCTCTGAGTTGAGCAATATCTAAACTCATAGTGCTTTCACTTGGGCCACAGATGTGGGGTGATCAGCTGAAAATCCAAATCGTAT
>CAJXNF010000108.1 GCA_913056375.1 uncultured Pseudomonadota bacterium
TATTGACTAATGTTTTCTCAGAAATCAAAGTTGTTGAAAAAGAAGGCAAAAAAGAGAGCCAAACGACTGACTCCTTTAAGATAATCCCAGAACCCCGATTAAACGCTCTGATTGTCATTACTGATCAGAAAAAACTCTCCCAACTCAAAAGTCTACTGGGAATGCTCGATGTTTTCCAAGAGGAAGACAGAGCCCAGAGTAACTTTCGTTTGTACGCGCTAAAGCATGCAGTTGCCAAGGATATGGCTCCATTGCTACTTGAACTGACTGGAAGAATCCGTGAGATCGCCACTCAAACAGAAGCTAAGAATAAAGAAACTGCAGATGATAAACCCAGCCAAGCTGTCGAAACCAGCGGGGAAATCTCCATAACCTCCGATGAGGCAACCAACTCATTATTGATCTTTGCGCCCCCAGAAACCTTACCTACGCTCGAAGAAATCATCTCAAGATTGGATGTTCCACGCTTGCAGGTTTATGTCGAAGCGATGTTGATGGAAATTACTCTGACAAAGAGTCTCGATTTAGGCATAAATTGGCGTGTTGCTGGTGAAGATAATGGCCGAATCAGTACTGGAGGATTCCCTGGAACATCTCCGTTTAACGCCACCACAGCTACAGCAGCTGGGCAAAATGCAGCTTTTGGGATTGTTGGGGGTGAAATCGAGTTTGGTGGCCAACAATATTTCAGTTTTGGAGCTTTCATAAGGGCAACTCAGCAGGATCAAGATGTTGATATTCTTGCCAATCCTCAGATCATGATGCTGAACAATGTTTCTTCGAGTATTAATGTCACAACGAACACACCTGTCTCCACAAGAACAGTAACGAACAACAATGGAGTCACCACTACCGAAACGGAATTTAAGGACATTGGTATCAAACTTACGATTAAGCCTCAAATTAGCGGTGAAGATAGTATTCGTCTCGAGATTCAACAAGAATCAAGTAATATAGTGACAAGTGGGGCAACAAGTGCGCAGACAGCTATCACAACATTTAAAAGAGAGTTGAGCACTACGGTGGTAACCAGAGATAATGAGATTGTAGTGTTGGGTGGATTAATCAACGAGACTCGACGGAATTCAGCAAATTCAGTCCCAGGATTTCGAGACTTGCCTTTAATCGGGGGGCTATTTGCCAGCAGCAGTGATACGACAGACAAAACAAATCTTTTGCTTTTCATAAGGCCAAAAATTATTCGAACCCAAGATGACCTCAGAAAAGTGACCCGAGGCGCAAAATCAAGGTATGAATCTTCAAATGCTGGAAACACAGCCGATCAGCTCATGAAAGAGATGAACCTTGACTGAGTTGGAGACTGTTCCAGTATTGGGGATCTACCCCGATCGCGAGAAACCCCTTGAAGTTAAGATTGAAATATTTGAGGGGCCGCTTGAACTTTTACTGCATTTGATTCGTAAGAAAAAAGTTTCAATTGATGAAGTCCGGTTGGCAGATCTAACTGCAGCTTACCTGAGTTATATCCGTGCATTACAAGCAGTTGATCTAGACATCGCTGGTGAGTTCCTAGAGATTGCGGCCACATTAATTCTTATTAAGTCTAGAACCTTGCTTCCAAGGCCACCCCTTGCGGATGAAGGTGAAGAGGGAGAAGATCCAGAGGAAATCCTGCGACGACGCTTGATGGAATATCAACGCTTTAAAGATGCAGCTTTTGCCATTGGAGCTAGGGATTGGCTAGGGAGAGATGTATTCCCACGTGGAGAGGACAATCTCGAGGAGTCTGTCGAAAAGGCAGATGAGATTAATGAAAATCAAAGTGTATCAGAGGAGGTCTCTCTCATTGATTTATTGGATTCCTTCAAACTGGTTATGCAACGGCGTCCGAAAATCCATCACCACCAAGTTGAACCGGAAAGATACCGAATTGAAGATAGAATCATTGATCTGCTAAACATGCTCCAGACCAAGGCGAGCCTCTCATATGAGAATCTCTACCCAAAATCTCATAATAGATCTCATCTTATCCTGACCTTCCTCGCAGTCTTGGAAATGCTGAAGCACCGCTTGATTCAAGTCGTACAATCAGAAACTTTTGGTCCAATTCACTGTCTTCCCCACCCAGATTTGGAAAAGACTCTACCGATGTGGCGCCAAACTGAGCACTTGTAGTTATGAAGCAGTATTGCAGTGAATATTCGCTTAATTTGAATGAGCCGATGGGAGGTACTGCTGGTCACGCAAAGCACTTCTTCTTCATTACTTGGCCAAAAACGAAGTGGGGACAAAAAGCCTTTCAAGATTCAGATGGAGATTGGACATCTCAATACTCAGAGTGGAAAGATATTCAGTCTGAAAGACATGGTGGAATTCTCACGAGGTTGATTCAGAACCCAAAGCAATCTGTCTCGGAAGGCTTAAAGATATTTGCTTATCCTGAAGGGGTTCTTTACGAAAGCATTCCAACCGAAGCAGTGTTTGAAGTATTGGAAAATCATCTCAAGGGGAGCTACAAGACATACTTACCGAAGGCTCTTTCAAGCAATAAACAGCTGTTTGTCTGCACCCATGGCAGGCATGATCAATGCTGCGCGAAATTTGGACAGCAGCTTTTCGATACCCTAAGAGAATCAATTCCCGATACAGACCCGTCTATCGAAATCTGGGAATCATCACACCTTGGTGGGCATCGCTTCGCACCAACAGTACTAGACATGCCTAGTGGTAAGATGTACGGCAGAGTAGAAACTAGTTTGATAAATGCATTACTCTACGAAGAGTTGCCCATTGAGCTTCATCGAGGAAATGTTTTTCACCCAGCTTGGCTACAAGTTGTCGAACTAGAAATCCGAAAATATCTGAAAGATCGTCAGCTGAATGGTGAAATTCAGATCACTCAAGAAGCGTTTCCAACCAAAAACTCATTTGAAGCTTACTTCCGTTTAAAAGAAAAACCCGAAGTTAATTGGAAATTGAAACTACACCAGCAAGAATTTGGTGGTCCAAATTCTTGTAAAGAACTAAGTGCTGATAAGCCTCGCTTGCTCTGGGTCAAAGACAATATTGAGGAAATCAGGATCGACAATTAAGGAGCCCTGAACATGGCAGACATGTCCCAAGATGATTTAGATTCTATTTTTGGGGGAGAGGAAGGTTCTGAACCGCCTCCTGCAGAAATAAGTTCTGAAGAAAATGTTGAGAACCTATTTGGGGGAGATGATGACGGAGAAAACGCCTCAGTAACCCCAGAAAGTTCTTCAGTCGATGACCTTTTTGATAGTCAAGAAGCTGAGAGCCCCAGTGTCGATTTAGGAGCAACTGATCTTGATTCATTATCGGGAACTTCCGAAAACACAGCGACTATCAGCGGAGTCGATTTAGGCAGCTTTGGACCCTCTGGAGATTCTGCCGACCAATTGGGTGACATGGACAGCATGCTGAACATGGTCGATGAACAGACGGGTGATGCAGAAGATGATTCACCCCCGCCCAATGTCGACGTTAATTTCCTTATGGAAATGCCTCTGACTGTCACTTTCGAAGTTGGCCGTGCAAAGATGAGCATCAGTGATTTGCTTTCTTTGGGTCAAGGTTCCGTTTTAGAATTGCACCGTTTAGTGGGGGAAGACCTTGATGTATTCGTCAATGGTAAGCTCGTTGCGCGGGGTGAAGTCGTAGTTTATAAAGAAAAATTTGGTGCAAGAATCACAGAGATTATTTCCCCAACTGACCGGGTCAAACGTATGGCAGGCATGGATCGTTATCGGTAACGATCATAGGCTCTGTGCTGTCTTCGTCTTTGATTCACATAAAGTTCTGCCGTTCCTTTCGAAACAAGTTCATAAAGAATTGCTTCCTTATTAGGGCGTGCACGTAGGATACGTCCTAATCTTTGAACATGTTCCCTCGTACTACCACTCCCTGACACCACGATTGCCACATTGGCTTCTGGGACATCGACACCCTCGTTCAGCACCTTCGACGTCACCAAAGTGGGATAAACTCCTCCTCTAAATTTATTGAGCAGTTGGTCTCGTTCTGTTGACTTGGTGTGGTGGGTCAATACGGGTAGTAAAAATTCACGACCAATCTTGTAGGCCATTTCATTATCTTGAGTGAATAAAATCACCCTGTCCTCAATATGCTGTGCCAAGAGTTGCCAGATCTTTTGGAGTTTTGTCCCAGAAGCTTGGCTTAATTTCTTCTGAGCCAAATAAGCCTGAAAAGCCTCTCTCCCATCAATACTCCGACTGCTTTTAAACAAGAAGTTTTGCCAACCATTCGGTTCATCAAACCGAATTCTCTCTCTTCGAATAAAGTTTAGAAATATATTTCTAAACTTTTGATATTCTTCGAGTTCAGAAGGTGTGAGTTCAATTTCAATGGTTTGAACTCGATATGGCGCCAGAGTACGACCTTCCAGCTCATCAATATGGACTTGGTAAACCAAGGGTCCACAGATTTCGTAAAGAAGAGTTTCCTTGCCATCTGACCTCTCTGGAGTTGCTGTTAGACCTAGACGAAATGGGGCTATTGAGGCTAACGCAGCATATTGAAATTGATCCCCTGGCAGGTGATGACATTCATCAAAGATTAAAAGGCCATATTGATTTCCGTAATATTCAACCTGAAGTAGTGCTGAATCATAAGTACTCACGCTGAGTTGTTCCCACTCTTTGTAGCCACCACCCACTCGACCGACCCTAATCCCAAAAAATTGCTCTAATAATCCGTGCCACTGCTGCATCAGATCAATCGTGGGTACGTGAACTAGTGTTGGACGCGACGTTTTAGAAATACACAGCATCGCCAGCATTGTTTTACCTGCTCCAGTGGGCAGAGTAACAACTCCACGCTTTCCCGATTGAATCCAGTGGTCAAGAGCTTCCTGTTGATAATTTCTTGGAGTTATTCTTTGGGAAAGATGAAGCCTAGTAGGCTCAAATTGTTTGGCATTGTCCAGAAATGGGATCCCTTCTTTATGAAGATAAAGAGCAATATCATAATAGTTGTTGGCGGGCGCACGATAAGAAAGGACTCTTTCATCCCATTTGAGTTGGGAGAAAGTTTTTCGGAGAGTTGTTGGTAGGTTTTTAAGAAGTAGTGTCCCCCGATCGAAAAAAAGTTCGATCGGGGCCACAATCAGTTAGGTAGAATTGGTTGCTGAAGATTTTTTTCGAGGATAGCCATACCATTGCTAACATCTAAGGGAATACCATGAGTTACACATGCAGTTCCGAGGGCATACAATACTCTGAAGAGATTATGTGCTCTACACTGTTCCCCCATCTGCCCAATGCGAACGATATCTAAGCCAAATGCTCCAGAAATTTCGACTTGGAACATATCCACCATCGATTTTCTAATTTTCGCACTGTCGACACCATCGGGCAGCTTTATAGCAACTACAGAGTTCAATCTGTAACTTTCTGGAATGAACAATTCCAAACCCATTGCTTCAATTCCAGCTTGCAAAGCCTTTGAACTCACTAGATGTCGTTGAAAACGCTCCGGCAATGTCTCGTCACAAATCTGCCGAAGTGCCTCGTGCAAGGCTAAAATTCCCGGAACTGGGGCAGTATAGTGATATTGTTGATGTCCCCAGAATTTTTGGGACCGTAGGGCATCAAAACACCAGTGTGGTTGACGAACTGATCTTTTCTCAATAAATTTCCAAGCATCTTCAGAAAAGGCAATCACAGACACACCCGGTATGGAAGAAAGACCTTTTTGCCCCCCCGAGATCGCTGCGTCCAACCCCCACTGATCCATCTCCATGGGCATTGTTGTTAGAGTGCAGACAGTGTCTCCTATCACCATTGCCCCATTTTCTTTGGCAATCCTGGCTATTTCAGCAAAATCAACAGTCTTGACTCCACAAGACGTTTCCCCCTGAACCATTGTTAAAACATCATATTTCTTTTTCTTGAAGGCTTCTTCGACCATCTCTGCGTTAATTGGCCTAGCATCTGATCGTTCAATGTAGTCCACCTCGGCCCCAACACCTTCGGCCATTTCTCCCATTCGACCGCTGAAAGTACCTACTTTTAAAACGAGTACTCTACGCCCCGGCCAAAGTAAGTTCGTAATAGCCATTTCAATCGATGCCGAGGCTGGGCCTGACACTCCCATGATTTTTGTACTCTTCGTTTGGTAAGCGTACGCTGCCATTACTTTCAGATTCTTGATGACTCGGTCCATCGTTTCACCAAGGTGATTAATCACTACCCCATTCGCTCTAGAAACCGCATGGGATATCGGAACTGGTCCAGCCCCCATCAGCAGTAAGGGTTCATTTGGTAAAATATTTGACAATGGCTCAGTAACAGGAGGCTTGATCAAACTGTCCTGATTAAATCCAGAATTCATTTCACACCTTGTTCAAAAAACGATTCAAGCATCCATTCTCTCGGGAACTAAATCTAGTTGCAGCGAAGAATAAGGAATCTCCCATGGAAAAGATAAAATTTGTTCTTCTGTATTCTGCCTAAAGAATAATAGATGAATTCCAAGAAACTGTTCATGCATTGTGAGGGACACATCACATCCCACATTCTCCACATTCAATGCAGCCTCAGCAAGTGTCCCGCTGCAAAGATCCATTTCAAATACTGCCGGAATTATGCCGACCAAGAAAGCTCTGCTCCTCTGGTCCATAATACAAATTTGCTGATGAGCATGGCTCCTCAAAAATTCCGTAAGCAAAGCCCGATTCCACCTGATCTCTTTCATAAACGAGATCGCAAGGCGATTTGCACGGCAAGATAGCCAGCAAGGAGGCCATCTTCATAGTTAAACAGTGGATCTTTTATCAGCTCAGGAAAATCTTGAGGATTCCGAAGATCTTCAGGGGTTAGATCAGGTAGGATCTCTCTGGCAAGCTTAAGCAGCTTCTCTCGCTGAAACTCAATCATTTCTTGGAGCCTTGTCTCAGCGAATGCTTCTACGTTCATTGATTTTGAAATTACTTAAGTTTCAAGCAGCTTTCTCAACTTCTAGTACTCTTCGCAATTTTGCTCGCAATTTCAAAATAATTTTTGTGTGCAGTTGAGATACACGGGCTTCACCAACACCCAGAACAGCTGCAACCTCTTTCATGTTCAGTTCTTCAATATAATAGAGCGAGAGGATTGTTTGTTCCCTTTCTGGTAACTCCTCGATTGCCTCTTGTAAACGGCTTTTGAGTTGGTGCATTGACAACTCTGAAAAAGGATCGGAGCCATCTGGATCTCGGAGAATATCCAATAAACTCTGACCTTCTTCATCTTCACCTCCTCCTCCCAAGTGATCTAATGTCACCAGAGAGAGTGGGCTAGCGTGTGCGACAAACTCATGATACTCATTCAAAGGCATCTCAAGCTTTGTTGCCATTTCAGAATCACTGGGTTCTCTCCCTAACGTGCTACATTGCTCATTCCAAGCTCTCTCCCACTCCGTAGCTGCAGCACGAACCCCTCGGGGCACCCAATCCAGAGCTCGTAATTCGTCAAGAATACTCCCTTTAATTCGGTACTCAGCATAGGTTTGGAATTGGATGTCTCGCGAGGGATCAAACTTGTCGACCGCATCTAGAAGACCGATCATGCCAGCTTGATAGACTTCCTCAGGATCCACTTCTGGAGGAAACCTACTTGCCATTCGGCTGACAATCCGCTTGAGCAGAGGGGCGTATTTTAGTACGAGCTGCTCTCGGCTTTGTTGAGATTTGTCGGCATACGGGTTTGCTTTCACTGCCTTCCTTGGCTGAGTAAGGTCTTCAGCTGGTACGCCAACTTATTAGACGTTCCCAAAAACTTGGAGTTCTTTGGTGATTAATATTGTTTGGTTGCTCAATATACTCTGAGCTTTCAGCATCACCTGCTTTGTGGATTTTTTCAATTCCTCTGGCTATCGAAACAAGACATCTTGCAGCTGGGGCTTCTGGAAATGACTGCAGTAATGGACGTTGTGTGCGTACTGATTTGACCAGTAGGGGATCTTTCAAAACATGCCCCATAAAATCAATCTCTGTCTTAAGAAAATCTCGGGTGACTTTTTGAAGTCTCTCGTAAACCTGTCTTCCTTCTGCTGGCGATACAACGTTATTGGCAATTACCCTAAATTTACTAATCTGGTACCTCGTAACCATGATCTTGATCAAGGAGTATGCATCTGTCATTGAAGATGGTTCTGGAGTTGCGACAATCAGGACTTCGTCAGAGTTAGCCACAAATCTAAGTGTGTGAGGAGCGATACCCGCACCAGTATCA
>CAJXNF010000109.1 GCA_913056375.1 uncultured Pseudomonadota bacterium
CCTGATATCCCAATTCTTCACGGGATAAACATTCGAATCAAAAAAAATGCTTTAGCCCTCGTAATTGGGCCAAACGGTGCCGGGAAGTCTACCTTGATCAAAGCAATTGCTGGTGTCGTTCCAAGCTTTTCCGGAAAAATAGAGATTGGAGGTAAATCATTACGGGGCATTCGTCCTGATCAATTGGGTGAATTTGGGATCTCCTATGTTCCACAGACAGAAAACATCTTCCGCAACCTGAGTGTCAAAAGGAATATTGAACTCGTCTTGGGCTTAGCTGGCCAGAAACATTCTGGCCAATTCGAAGAACTGATGGATTTATTCCCAGCTCTTTCAGAAAAATTGACAGCAAAGGCAAGTACTCTCTCCGGAGGACAACGACAAATGCTTGCTTTGGCAATGGCCTTGGCAAAAAAACCCAGCATTCTTTTGATGGATGAACCTTCTGCTGGCCTTTCACCGAAGGTTGCAGAGGAGGTCCTTTCCTTCACTAAGAGCCTCACCGAACAACAAGTGACGATTCTATTAGTTGAACAAAACGTTAAGCAGGCCCTTGAAGTAGCTGACCATTGTTACATCCTGGCTGAGGGCAGGAATCAACTCGACGATACCGCAAAAAGATTGATTGGGAATCCACTCATCAGCGAAATTTTTATGGGTAGCAAAAGAATGGCAAGCTGATGATCCAGCATCTCCTTGATGGAATCTTGGTCGGTTCAATCCTCTCTCTCGGAGCTATTGGATTAACCTTGGTGATGCACACGCTGCGATTCGCCAATTTTTCCCATGCGGAACTGCTCTCAGTAGGTGCCTACGCAGCATTGGTTTTCGATGGCATCTTCGGGGCGCTCTACCCCCAAATCCGCAGTACTCTAGATCCACTCAGTCTTACCTGGAGCCTTATTCTCGCAATTCTGTTTGCGATGATCGTAACCGGCCTCTCTGCCATCTTGATTGACAAGCTAGTCTTTCGCAGAATCCGAGAAAAAGGAGATGAACTATCGATGGTCTTTGCCTCCTTTGGGGTCGCGATGGTTCTTAGGAATCTGATCTCTCTTTTCTTTGGCTTGAAATCACAACTCTTCTCAAACGACATCGCCTTTGCCATCGTGATCAGCAGAGATCCGATGATCCTGGTCAAACCCGATCAGGTCTTCGTGTTAGTAGCAGCTCTGATGGTAATGCTACTTTTTCATCTGATTTTGTCTCGAACAACCTTTGGCTATGCGCTACAAGCCGTTGCAGAGAACCCTGTTCTCGCCCAAATTTCCGGTGTCAATCTCTCTAGAATGTTAAAGATGATCTGGCTGATCGGAGGATCTTTGGCAGCGCTTTCAGGAATATTTTATGGATTGAACAACCAGATAAATCCTGTCATCGGTCGGGATCTTGTTTTGCCAATCTTTGCTGCCACGATTGCTGGGGGCATTGGTTCGGTTTACGGTGCTGTTCTGGGTGGTTTTTTGGTGGGGATTGCATCCAACCTGGTATTGATGATTCTGCCCTCGGGCTACAGCCCTGCGGTTCCCTTTCTGATCATCTTGGGAGTGCTCATCCTTCGACCGAATGGAATTCTCGGTGAGGCCAGAGCATGATCGGACTGATTTCTTATCTTGTCTTCTTTGCCACAGTCGCTTCAATTCTTGCCATTGCAGTTCTGGGGCTAAACCTTCAATGGGGCAATACAGGACTTTTCAATGGCGGAGTCGCGGCTTTTTTTGGGGCAGGTGCCTATGGGTTAATTCTTTTGGGTGGAACAGAGCAGGCGGATCATATTGGAGGATTTGAACTGTTTTATCCGGTTGCCCTTGTTGGTGGAATTCTGCTTTCGGGATTGATCGCATGGGTTGTTGGAATTCTCACCATTCGACTGCGGAGAGACTACCTTGCGATCGCGACCTTTGGGGTAGCTGTTGCGTTTGAAAATCTCATGCGCAATGCAGAATGGCTATCAGGAGGTGCCAAGGGAATGAGAGGCTTTGAACGGCCTTTTGAAGATTCCATCGCAGACCCATTCGTGTTCAATATTATTTTTTTCTGCTTTTCCGTTTTAGTACTTCTGGGTGTCTATCTATTTTTAGAGAAGTTGATCCGCTCCCCCTTTGGACGGTTGCTGAGAGCAATTCGAGAAGATGAAGTTGCCGCACAATCTCTTGGTAAAGCCCCAAATCAAGTGCGGTTAACAGCGTTTGTCGTAGGTTCCATGATTATGGGACTAGCAGGTGGGCTCTATGCGACTTTCTACGCATTTGTCAGTCCACAAGATGTCTTGCCGACATTGACTTTCCAAATTTGGGCAATGCTGATAGTAGGTGGCTCTGGGAATAACCAAGGGGGAATCCTTGGGGCATTTCTTATCTGGGCTGCATGGACAGCAAGTGGCTGGATGCTCTCAAAATTTGCTCCTGTTGAAGCTCAACTCTACACAGGGACCCTGCAATACATTATGATCGGCATGATTATTGTGGGAATGCTTCTTTGGCGACCGCAAGGACTATTGCCAGAAAAGCTTATCGTGTCGCAATAGGGAGATGACGCACTTTCCTATTGGTCCAATGACTCATCTGCGTCTACTTGTAAATGGGAGAACTAATGTTTGTTCGATTTTTCAAATCCTTTCGTTGCTTGCGACACGCGTTACTGCTGGGGATGGTTGGATTTTCCAGCACCGTGTATGCCCAGAATTGCACAACCAAGATTGGTGCAGTCTTACCAACATCTGTTGACTGGGGTCGTCCTATCGCAGCAACTGCTCAGTTTGCGGTCGATTTAGCCAATGATGCAGGGGGAGTTGCGGGTTGCCAGGTTGAGATGGTTCTAAGAGATACCCAAGTGGACCCAAAGGTCGGGGTTGATGCCGCAAAAGCCTTGGTCGATTTAGAAAAAGTCCCTGTTCTACTTGGAGCGGTTTCCAGTGGTGTAACGATTCCAATCCTGACCTCAGTCGCAGTGCCGGCTGGAGTGATGGAAGTTTCCTGCTGTTCCTCCTCCACAAAGATCACGGCACTTGCTGAAGAAGGCAAAACCAAGGGATTGTGGTTCCGAACCTTTGCCACCTCTGGAGTACAAGCGGCCGTGGGAACCATGCTGGCTCGTGATCAGGGATACAAATCAGTCGTCGTCCTCTACAAAAACGATGATTGGGGTCAGGATATCTCGAAGTTGACCGTCAGAGCCATGAAATCTCTGGGAATCAACGTGACCAATTCAATTGCCATCAATGACGGTCAAGCTTCCTACCGCGCTGAGGTGACAGAAGCACTCAAAGGAAATCCTGAAGGCATCTACATGGCACTGTATCCCAAGGAGGGGATTTCTGTCGTACGTGAATGGCTTTCACTTGGTGGATCACAAAACATGATCATGGCCAACTCAATGAAATCAGATGAATTCAAAGAGAGTGTTGGTTTGAAATATTTGAAGAACGCCCTGGGTACCGACACCGCCTCACCAAGAGTTGAATCTGCCTCCAAATTTGTAGAAATGTACAAGGCCCGATTCAATTCTGAACCAAATGGACCCGGGTTAGCCAACAGCTTCGATGCGACAATGGTTGCTCTGCTTGCAATGGAAGCTGCAGGACCCAACGCTTCTGGGACTCAGATTGCCGCTCAAGTTGGCAAGGTCACTGATCCCAAAGGAACCCCCATCAAAGCTGATACGGCTGGATTCAAAAAGGCCAAGGAAGTACTGAAAAGCGGGGGATCTGTCATGTATCAGGGTGCCACCGGCAACGTGCGTTTCGACGCTAATGGCGATGTTTCTGCCCCCGCTGTCGCATGGAGTTTTACGGAATCAGGGACCAAGGAGGAGCGCTATATCACGCTGGAGGAAGTAGATGCGTTCATGGCCACCATGCAATAAGCTGTTGAGGAAGCACTAAACTCTTCAATCTAGTTGAGGTTGTTGTCATTTCTAACCAATGCATCAGCCTCAATCTCGACTAAGTATTCCCCTACCAATCCCCCCACCTGAAGAAGAGTGTTCGCAGGTTTGATTTGACCAAAGACACGACCATGAGCCTTTGAAACAGCCAAGGTATCCTCTACGTTCACAAGGTAGATCCTTGTGCGAATCACATCTTTCATCGACGCGCCCAAGGCTTCCAAGGCGGCTGAAATTTTGTCGAGGATAAAAGTCGTTTGTGCGGCGGCATCTCCTCTAGCGACGATGCGGCTATGTCCAGCAGTTGCTGTAGTTCCCGAAACTACAATCAAATCACCAATCCGCTGGGCACGGCAATATCCTGCAATATCCTCCCACTCACTACCTGAGAGAACTTGGTTAGCATCGCCCCTGCTCTCACTCGGATTGCTTACGAATATTTTTTCCACTTGTTCCAGGTGATGAGAGAGATCTCCCGTTGCTGTCAAAAAGGGTGGTTTTCTATATTCGTCACCGCAATCTCCAGGTACTGGAGTCGTTTCCTCAAAAGTTTTTTCAAGAGATTGAAAATCCTCGTCATTAAGTTCAAATTCGAAAAGTTCCATATTGTTCTGGCGATGCTGACTCTCCCCAAGCCGAGCTCCAATAATTACAGCCGCGACATGGTCTTGGGAGAGAACCCATTTTGTCGCCACATTGGCTACTGAAACTCGATGTTTCTGAGCAATCTTCTCAGCTGCAGAAAGAATGGATTGAAAAGCATTCCAGCCTCCGGAGGATTCGATAAAGCGCCGATATTTCATCCGGCTCCAATCTGAAATCTTCTCTGGGTCGTCTTGACCCAACCATCTTTTGGATAGGAACCCCCCACAGAGTGTTCCGTAGGCTAGAATTTTCACCGCATGGTGTTTACACACTTCTTTGAGTGAACCTCCCGCCCTCCTATCCAACAATGAAAAACTAACTTGATTACTCCGGATGGGAATACCATCTGCCAGCGCAAGGTGTAGATGTGCAGCATCGAAATTGGTTACTCCCAACTCTTTGATGAGTCCTCTTTCTCGGAGTTCTGCGAGTTCGTGTAAAGCATCCAGCCAGGCCGGGTGCTGGAAAGTCCACCAGTGAAATTGTAGTAAGTCCAACTGTTCAACCCCGAGACGATCAAGACGTTCTTGGACTCCTTTTCTAACAACCTCCTTTGTCATTTGCCCAGGCACCGGGCACCACTTGGTACAGGCAATTGGCTTATGTTGTTCATCTTGATATCGAGCCAAGAGTCTACCGGCAATCAATTCTGCACTTCCATAATGGTCAGCCATGTCAAAAGTGCCAAAGCCATCTTGGTAGTATTGCTCCAGTTCATTTGCTCCGTCTTCTGGATCAAATAAATGCCCCTCTTTCTCTATGTCTGCAACTTGCCAGAGTCCTGTGATCAACTGATGGATGGATAATCCCCCAATTGAAGTTCGTGGAATTTTTTTCATTTATACTTTTGGTGAAATTGCTGCGTTGAGAAATCTGAATTATGGAGTTGCATCAAAAAAATCATTGGATCGTAAATCCTGATTCATCTTCAATCATTTTAATAACTTCCAAGTGATCAGCGTCAGGGGTCAGTTGCACAATTGCATCCTGCATAGTCTTCAAGACTTTGCGTAATACGGACACTTCTAGGTTATGATCATTTATCATTCCCTCAAAGGTACCAACATCTTTACAATGCAAACCAAAAGAAAAACCGTAGTCAAAAGTCCTTGATAGTACATGGTCAGGGAATCTCTGTTGTGAGACCCACGAGCGTCCAGAAGAGGTATTGATTGCTGACAGAGCTTTTTCTAAAGGAACATCAAAGGATTTTAACGTAATCATTGCCTCAGCTACGCTGAGAATGTTTGCCGCTAGCAAAGTATTATTGACTGCTTTCACGGCATGACCAGATCCCACTGGACCGAGATGGACGAGGTTCTTTGCAAAGGATTGAATCAGTTCTTTCACAGCCTGAAATGCTTCCTCTTTTCCTCCAATCATTGCCGTCAGAGAACCCGAACTTGCGCCTGCTGGGCCGCCGGAGACCGCACAATCCAGATAGTCAACTTGATATTCCTGAAGCTGAGCCGCAATCTGCTGAGAAAGCTTGGGACTCCCGGAAGTAGCGTCAATCCAGTAACGAACACTTTCCAAGTTTTTTGGATCTCGGAGGGCTAAGTCAACGACGCTCTGCACATCCTTGGAGTTCGGCAAACAAGTCAGGATGACATTGGCTTCTGAAAAGCCCGCTGGCAGATCAACCCCCAGAAGATTAGGATGCTTTTCTTGAATCTCATCTCTGACTTGAAGATTGAGATCGTAAATCATTAACTGCTGGCTCGCTTCAGCAATCCTAATGCTGAGTGCACTCCCCAGATTTCCTAAACCAATAAATAAAATATTGCTAAGGTTCATTTTTATCACCTTAAAAAAATTAGATTAGTATTTGATTGCCTTGTATTTTTTATCATCCGAAATAAAAAAAAGATTTGAAATATTCTAAGAGAAATACATGAATCAAATTTATTTAAGATTTTCTTTTATTCTAAAATTTTATTAAGTTTATATTACTATGACTGATATCAAAAAAATTGGCATTATTGGTGGTTCAGGTGCACTTGGATCTGCTTTAGCTAAAAGATTCATGAAAGAAAGCTTTGAAGTGACGATTGGGTCCAGATCCCCAGAAAAAGTGATCTCCAAAATTAGTGAATCAGACAAGAATTTGGATGTTCAGAATCTAAAGATCCAAGGAATTGCTCAAACTGCCAGTGAAAGTGATTTGATTTTTCTGACGGTACCTTTTGCAGCTCATCAAAAAACTGTTCATGAAATCAAGCATCATGTGCACGGGAAAATTGTGGTTGATACTACCGTTCCCCTCGTTCCTCCGAAAGTTGCGAGGGTGCAGTTACCTGACTCAGGATGTGTTGCTCGTAAGACTCAAGAGATGTTGGGGAATGATGTTCAAGTTGTCTCTGCCTTACACAACGTGGCAGCAACAGCACTTGCCAAATCTGAAACACCCGATGGTGAGGTAATGGTCTTCGGTAACAATAAAGAAGCCAGAGAAACTGTGATTCAATTGATTTCAAAAATTTCTTTGAAAGGATGGCATTGTGGATCTATCGACAATGCTGTGGTTGCTGAAAGTTTAACTCCTGTTCTAATTTTTATGAATAAATTTTACAGCTTCAAGGGTTCTGGAATTAAAATTGTTGATGAAAATATGAATGAATAATACTTATTTTTTTTAAATATATTTTTTTACAATTTATATATTTGATTATGAACACATTTAATGCCCATCTTGGTATCAGAAAAGAGATTCGGGAATTAACCTTTTCACCAATTCGGGAAATTGTACGATTTGCTGAAAATCAAAATGAGGTAATTCCTTTTTGGTTTGGTGAGCCTGACGTCAGTACTCCAGATTTCATCTCTAGAGCAGCAAAAGAAGCACTCGATCGAGGAGAAACTTTCTATGCGCCTAATGCAGGGATTCCAAGATTAAGGGAAGCCATTGCTGATTATATGAACGATCTTTATCAATCTAAGCTCACATTCAAGCAGATCACAGTCTCCGTTTCTGCAATGAATGCAATCATGATTGCAGCACAAGCTTTGGTGCAACAATCTTCTAAAATTGTTGTCTTATTACCAAGTTGGCCAAACATTCCAGCTGTACAAAAAATAATGGGAGCTAGTGTAGAGGGTGTCCCAATACAGATGAAAGATGGGAAATGGAACCTAGACCTGGACCATCTCTTTGATATCTGCGGAACTGATACATCAGTACTTGTTATCAATTCCCCCAACAATCCCTCTGGCTGGACCATGAGTACCGAGGAGCAAAGAGCAGTGTTGGATTTTGCTCGGAAGAAAGGAATCTGGATCGTCAGTGACGAAGTTTACGCACGTCTTAGCTTCAATCACAGACATGCACCATCCTTCTGTGAAATAATGGATCCAGATGACAGGATTGTGGTGGTAAACAGCTTTTCCAAATCATGGGCAATGACTGGCTGGCGTTTGGGATGGCTGACTGCTCCGGTTGAAGTTAGTAAGGAATTTGAAAAACTCACAGAATACAATGTTGCCGGTCCACCACCTTTCATCCAGCAGGCTGGAGTTGTTGCTTTGAGAGACGGAGAAGCCTTCATTCAGGAAAGCAATGAGAGGTATTTGAAAGCTCTTTCAGTGTTTTCAGATTGGGCCAGCTCAGAAGATCGGATTGAGTTTGACAGACCGGAAGCCACTTTTTATGCATTTTTTAGGGTCAATGATGGTACTGATAGCTT
>CAJXNF010000110.1 GCA_913056375.1 uncultured Pseudomonadota bacterium
ACAAGTGGAATAACCATCACTTGAACCTTGGAAGATTCTCAGGAAGCACACAGGACTTGCAAGTCTTTTAAGAATTGTCCTACTTGACTCGATTCAGAGCTTCTTCATAAAGGTCTTCGCTGTCACGACGATTTGCTGATTCATAAAAGGTCCTGGCTTGTTGTCTTTGTCCAAGCGCTTCATACGCCAAACCTAAGTTGTAATCGTCAGATGCTGTACGATCTTTACGTCCCTGTAAGTAAGTGATTGCCTCTTCGTACGCATTACCTTGAAGCAAGGTAGTCCCCACTTCGTCACCATCGCTATCAATACTCATATCAGCTTTTCTAAAAGTTGGGATCACTTGGGAAACATATTCCCGAGCAATCTGATCAGTCAGTCGATATTGCAGATCGAGATTTGATAGAGGGACTCTGCTATCACGCTTGGGGTTGTATCCCTGTGCTGGGTATTGCTCTTGGTTTTCAGTAATCATCCTTGTTTTGTCAGATTCACTCGGAAATCGTTCGGTAAGATTTTCATCCTCCTGAAAGTTTTTAGTAATCCACAGTTTCACGTTATCAGGCAAGTGGGAGGTTTCACTTTTCCCACCCCATTTCCGAACATAGAAAGCCTGCAAAGTTTGAGGAGGAATTAGTTCTGCCCCATTGCTCTGGCGATTGAGGCTAATACGAACTTCAAGGGCTCCTATCAGTTCAACATATGGAGTATTCTCTTCGATCCCACCGCCAAGCCTTTCCGCACCGAAAACAGCATCGCGAGCCAAAAGCTGCTGTTCAATCGGTAGAGCCTCGTTGAAAACTGTTAGGAGGTAAGGGACAGGTTCTTTACTTTCCTGCTTAATCTGGGAATAACGGACCAATGCAGAGATGACAGCCACTCGATTTGGGTCAGGAATGACAACAGGGGGACCTTTAGCGTCTTCGATCGTATTCAACAATTTGAGAGAGGATTTTTTAGAGAAGTTTTTGAGGACTTGTAATCGAAAAAGCTCAGCGACTTGTTCACTTGATTGATCAGCTTCAAAAGAAAGCACACCCGGAGACAAATCTGGTGGACCTTCTGCCTCCACTGGTAAAGATATTTTTACTAACGGTTGACCTTTGAACTGGCCTACTTTCAGGGTATCTATTTCATTGAGTTCAAATTTCGGAGTTTGTGCAAGTACAAACTCGGTTTTTGTAACTTGACTAAAAAAAGAGCAGGACATCAAGCTTGCAGCAAAAAACACTAAAACCGGAAATAAATTTGAATGGATCATTCCAGAATTCAATTAAAGCTTTCTGCTTTGAATTGGTGAACGAAGTTGAGGAAATTGGCGCTGTAAATTTTCAATTCTGCCAATCCCTTGGGCATACACGAGGTTTGTATCATCCATTTGGTGAGCAGCACGGTAGTTGAGAAGTGCCAAACCATAATCACCAAGAGCCTCAAAACAAAGACCAAGATTGTAGAGATCTTCTGAATTCGGATCATTAGCTGTCTGCCCCTGAAGCCTCTGCAAAGCAGACTCATATGCCCCCCCTAGTATCAAAAGTCGGGCTTGTTCATCGCCGTCTTCAGCAACGGGATATTCAACTGTTGATTGGCTTACAGAAACTCGTCTCACGAAATCAGCCCCCACTGAAGCTACCATTTCTCCCACCATTACAGATAATGGCGGCAAAACCTCTGAAGTTCTTGTAACAGACTGATCATCACCTTGATCTTCCAGAAAGTCCTGAAGTGAGCTCATTCCTTCTTCAGCTTGGTCCACAATTCCACCTGGACTTCCACCCACTCGCTGGGTAAATCTTCTGTGCACTACATCGGTAGCCACAATTTCCGTAGGTTGTAATCGCACAAGCTTAAGCTCCACTATCAAACTTCCACTCAATTGTTTATAGGGCCACCAGACTAGTTGTTGAACAGTTAATTTTTCTGCTGGAATTTTTTGTCGTGAATTAGCAGGTGTAAAATATTTCAACGAAATTTTCTGAAGATCGACTCCATCCAGTCGCTCTGATGTCAGCCAAATCTTTCCGCTCAGGACCGCATCCACATCTCGCGTCACATAGCCCTGAGTTGCGATCATTTGCTGTAGAGCGGCATCATTCTCAAGACTAGAAAACTCGTCAGTCAGTAAAACCTCAAAAAAAGGGACCTTGGTCAATTGATTGGTAATGCGAGCTCGAATATTCCGTGACAGGATTTGTCGTTCTTCATTAGTCAGATTTGCTGATTTCTTGGACCAATTCCCCCCTCTTTCAGTAACAAAATCTTCTTGAATAACTCCAACCTCAAAAACACCGATGGCAATTCGTTGAATACCTGAGGTATCAATTTCAGCTGGCTGAAAAATCTGCAGGCTTGTCTTTTCTGAACATGACGAAACGAGGAATAGAAAAAAAATCCAACCGATTTGTCTAAGCCTGAAATTACAAGGCATTCTTGATAGATATCACAGTTGTAAATGTAAGGATGCTGTCAAAAGAATCAGAGGATAATAAAGAGCTAGGCTCTTACCTTTGGCAACAGTAACTGAGCAGCATCCCAGACTTTCTGAGTAGAAATCGAATACATACAGATTTGCTGGTCTCTGTTCTTACATGTGCCTTTCCCGGTTCTGGAACATGGGCGACAGCGCAATGCCAAATCAGTCTCCATCAATCTGCTTTGTGCTAACATGGGAGCGTAACCAAATTCTTTAACGGTAGGGCCAAATAGGGCGATAGAGGGCGTCCTCATTGCTTCTGCAAGATGGATTATAGAAGTGTCGTTAGCGACCACTGCATTGGCCATTTCAAGAAGTGCTGCTGATTGGAGAATAGTAAACATCCCTGCAGCACAGAAAACATTTTGGGAACCCCTAAAATACTCTGCCAATTCTTCTGTTTCAATTTCTCCATTGGTACCGACCAATACTACCGAAATTCCTGACTGAATTATATTCTCAATCAGTTTCTTAAAATTCTGTAAAGGCCAGCATTTGAGAGGAAAAGAGGCTGAAGCACCAATGCAGACAAATGGCTTGTCCTGCAAATCGTTTTGGTTCAGCCAAGCCTTAACATAGTTTTTATCTGCTACGCTAGGAAACAATTCTGTCTTGGTTGACAGCGCACCAATATGATGGCGTCGTAATGGTTCAAGCCACTGTTCCCGTTGTGATTTTCCGTTGAAAAACTGCCCCCAGCCAAATCTAATTTGAAGTTCACGAGCTAGCGTTCGCTTCTCAATCAACCAATGTTCTGGTTTTGGAGCATGACGCTTCAGTTGCCAACCAATCCAACGACTGCGCAAAGAGTTGTGGATATCATAGATCAGATCGAATTTTTGAAGACGTAGTTGATCTATAAGATTTTCTAGATCGTTACGGGTCTCTTTTCGATGATGGTAGATGATTTCGTCAAGATGTGGATTATTTTCCAGAACTCGACCAAATCCCTCTGAGGTCAGAAGGGTTAATCGGGAGTCAGGATATATTTTGCGGAGTTCACGGTAGATTGGAGTCGTCAACACCAAATCTCCCAATGAACTAAAGCGAATTAGCAGGATATTGCTAAACACAAGGCGTGGGTCTAATAATGAAGCGGCAGATTATCAGTTACAATTTCCGTTTTGAAGTTCAGCTAGTAGTGCTGGTTGGTTGCCTTCCAGAATATCGATAGTGAGCTTGATCATCCTTGATCTTTGCTGCGGAGATAGCGCCTTCTGACGTTTAGTGCAATATAGTTCTCGCAGTTCACTGATCAAGTTGTCTCGGGCTGGCTGATCAGTCAGCGAAAATTCTTTCTCAGCAAGATACTCGTATGTACCATCTGATTTGAGGTAAAGTTCCTTATTTTTAAGATACTCATAAGTCATATCCTGACGTAAAATGACTTTCTCACCCTGCTCAGTGGCTGCCACTTTGACGGTTTCATAAGTGCCATCGGATTTTAAAATCAGAGTCTTGCCGTCTCCCAATTCAACAATGTTTTGCGCAAACAACGAACCACTAATAGTTGCCGATAGGATTACAGTCCCCAAAATCATCTTCCAACGCATAGATTCTCCCTAAGTGTTCACCAGATCATGTCGAATCGGTTCAGTGTTCACCAAAGTTTCCAACCATTCTGCTTTCTCCTTCCAGAATTGACTCAGCCATCTTCTTACGTCATTTGCTGAAGAAGACTGTAGGGCACTGGGCAATGGAATTTCACGAACCGACAACAATATATTTTGCCTTCCTCCAAGCAACCATTGCCAAGCAAAGCGTACTGGTTTTTCCTGATGAAAAGTCACATCCAAAATTGAATGCCAAGTTTGATTCTGCATCAGCGTAGCATGAATTAGTTCACCAGGCTTCGGAGTGTAAAGAAATTTGGAATTTCTCAATAGTTGTCCGTCTCTCCTATAAGCATCTTTTTCAGGCAATAGAAGCAGAGAACGAGTTTGTTCAAGAAGATTTTTGTACTTTTCAGCTACTTTTGCCAACTGCTCTTGGGTAGCCTGTGGATCGTTAGTTTGCCGCTCAGCTGGCAGATACAGGTAAACTGGGGCTTCATCTAGCCAGGCTCGCCATTCCAGTATCAGATTTGGAATTTTCCTATGGCGAAGTGGAGTGACAATCGGTGTGATTTTTCTACCGAGAACTCCTCTAACAACGAGAGGTACCAGGGGTCCTTCTTGGTTTGAAATTACAAGATAAGAGCGATCACGTGATAATGTGGATGGCAGCGAAATTTCCCAATTCAGATTTTGGGAACTTCTTAGACATTCCCACTGAACAGTACGAAAAAACTGATGAAAGGCATGCCACCAGACACTAGCTGTCGTTTTTTGAAGGATCTTTGCGAACGTGAGAGGAAGAGCTATCAAACACAGGGCAATTTCGATGGAATAGAATTTTAGGAAACTGCCCACAGGAGAGGACTCAGGCAATACTGAACTCATTCAACAGGTAGTCGTCATATTCGTCTGCGATGATTGCAATACAGGCAATCATCCACTCCAGTTCTTCTGGATCTAGGCCAAGCACCGGACGAACAAAATTCAGAACAAGATGTTTATTGCGAATCCCAAAAGAAACACCTTTGAGCTTAAAAGTCCCATTTAGTTTCAGGACATATTCGTTCAACTCAGGGTTTGATCGTGTGTAGCGGAAAAGGTTGGCCGCCACAATCAACTCTGCGTCTTCTTCAAGGGAAGTCAGAAAAATTTGAACCTTCACAGAGCCATTGACGATCCACCACTCTGTGTCATTCACAAACCCCTTGTCTGCATCACCACAATTGTGAAGAAAATCAGAGATCAGTGCACTGTATTTATTCACGTTTTTTCTCGCTGAGGTGCAATGTCAAATTTCAGCTTTGAACCTTGTCCTGCTGAACCCCTCCGTTAGGTAGATAGTTGAGGAGCTGTGCAGCAAGGCCACTAAATAGGAAAGTCAAGACGGCTGCCGGCATAGAAGCTATGAAAAGCATCCATGGGAAAAGAAAAAGATAGAAAATTTTCTCGTCGATCATTGAACCTCATTCATCCATTAGAATATCGCCGTTGCGGGCGACGGGAACGTTGATTATTGTTGTTACGGAAGTCACGGAAACGAGCTACTTTCTCACGGGCTCTAGCTGGTTTTACATTGATTTCGCTACCACGAAAATGAAAGCTTGGCAAGTTTTCAAGCAAATGCCTTGCCCACGTTTCAGGGACTTCCACGAAGGAAAAATCGTCCTGTAGCATGATTTTCCCAACTTCTGCGCCTGGTATCTTTGTGTGTTGAGTCACAGTTCTCACTACATCACCAGCCATGAGTCCAATCGTTCTGCCACCATTCAGAAAGAAGCGTACCATTCCATACTCTGCACCGGTATTTTCCGAATTCAATTCATGCTGTCGATCAACACTGATTTGTGGTGACAGAGAGTCACCGGCAACCCTTAGTGTTGTCGCTAACATTTCTATTGGTGAACCACTTTCCAGTAGTTTGGCCGCAAGTTCAACGTAATCCGCGCTTTCTGCATCCTGAATACCTTCTTCGATCCTCATCTGCAGAAAATCCAGTCGGTGAGACTTGAGTTCCTCACGCGTTGGCAAATCCCGATACTGCAGACGAATTTTGATCAATTTTTCAATCGCATAGAGTTGTCGATAGTCTTCTTGTGAAACAAACGTGAGCGCTAACCCTTCTCGACCTGCTCGACCAGTTCGGCCAATGCGGTGTACATATGTTTCCGGATTCTCCGGAACGTTGTAATTGACCACCATATCCAACTTGGAATCAATCCCCCTGGCTGCCAAATCTGTAGCAATCAGGAGATCTAGTTCATGATTGCGAAATTTTTGCATCACTTGATCACGTTGGTGTTGGCTATAGTCGCCATGTAATGCTTCAGCTTTGTAGCCTCGCTCGTGCAACTGTCTATGAAGTTCATCCACATCCCGCTTGGTCTGGCAAAAAATCAAAGCCAACTCAGGCTGATGATAGCTGAGGATTCTGCAAAGTCCTTCAAAACGTTCCCAGGGTTTCACCTTGTATAGCCACTGGGAAATTCGTGGAACAAGGATGTTGGATCTAGAAACTGAGACAGTTGAAGGCTGGCTCATGTATTTGGCAGCAATTCGATCAATTTCTGGAGACATTGTTGCAGAGAAAAGAAGAATTTGTCTTTTCTCAGGTAGACTCTGCATGATCGTCTGAATGTCTTCGATAAAGCCCATGTCTAACATCTCATCGGCTTCATCCAAAACAAAGTGCCGAACTCCACTCAAATCAATCGTTCCTCTGGAAAGATGATCAAGCACTCGCCCTGGAGTGCCAACAATGATGTTGGTACGGCGGCGAAGAGTACGGACTTGTTGTTCGATGGAAACTCCACCATAAATGGTGACAACGGATAAAGATTTATAAAGCCCAATCTTGCGGAGTTCTTCGGAAACCTGGGAGGCCAGTTCCCGAGTAGGGGTTAGAATCAGAGCGTCTGTGGTGTGCTTGCCATCGTCACGCTGGCGAGGTGAGAGCCTTTCGATCAGAGGAATTCCGAAGGCAGCCGTTTTTCCAGTTCCAGTTTGGGCTTGGCCGATTACGTCATTATGCCCAATTTGCAGGGGGATTACCTGCTCCTGAATTGGAGTTGGTTCAGAAAAACCTGCTTCCTCCAATGCGCGAAGTACTGCATCGGACAGTCCCATTTCTTGAAACGTCATAAATCTTCCCTTTGGTTGCTATTGAAGCGGAGTCCTTGGGCATGTCTGACGCTGCAAAAGTATCTGGGCTCTCTTGTTTCGTTACGTCAGAATCACTCATTCTCCTAGTCTATTCGATTGCATTTTCGGAGAAAATACACTCGACAATAATGATGGTTACTACAAAAAAACAAGGTAAATGTAAGTTTGATAGTTATTTTGATCATGAACAAAATAAGCTTTTCACAAACGATTTCACACTCTAGGACATAAGGATAACATGGAAGCATCTGGTCCAGCTTTTACCATTCCCCAGCAAGACGCATTCATTCCCACAATCAAGATTATCGGCGCAGGTGGAGGAGGTGGTAACGTTGTTAGCAAAATGGCAGATGAGGGCATCCAGCATGTTGAACTCATTGCTTGCAACACCGATCTGAAAGCACTGAACAACTCAAACGCCACCATCAAGATGGAGCTTGGACGTGAGCTTACAAGAGGCTTGGGCGCAGGGGCTCGTCCAGAAATCGGAGCACATGCAGCAGAAGAAAGTGCTGCTGAAATTGAGCGGATGCTAAGTGGTGCCGATATGGCTTTTATTGTCGCTGGAATGGGCGGTGGGACAGGCACAGGATCAGCTCCCGTAATAGCCCGAATATCTAAATCAAAAAAAATTCTTACCGTTGGAGTGGTCACACTACCTTTCTCATTTGAAGGGAAACGCCGGATGAGAGCGGCACTTCAGGGAGTAGCAACTCTTCGCGAAAACACCGACACATTATTGGTCATCCCAAATGAACGCCTATTGGAAGCTACAGATCGATCTACAAGTTTCAAAGATGCCTTTCACATGGTGGACGAAGTACTAGTCCATGCGATTCAGGGAATTACTGATCTTTTGAATGGAGTAGGCGATATCAACGTTGATTTTGCTGATATGCAGACGGTGATGGAAGGGATGGGTCGCGCAGTCATTGGTAAAGGTACAGGTGTTGGCAAAGATCGAATGTTCCGTGCCATCGATAGCGCTATCCA
>CAJXNF010000111.1 GCA_913056375.1 uncultured Pseudomonadota bacterium
AGGAACATCACGATGAGGAGGAACATCACGATGAGGAGGAACATCACGATGAGGAGGAACATCACGATGAGGAGGAAAAGTCAGAAGCTTCTTATGATCCTCACATTTGGCTCGCCCCTTCAAACGTCAAAAAAATGGGGGCTCAGATCCTTGAACATTTATTGGAATCAATGCCTGAAAATGAAATAGTATTGAACAAAAATTACGAAAAATTTATCTCAGATGTTGTTGAAACAGATAGTGATATCCAGAAAATTCTAAGTGATTCCGATCAATCAAAAGGATTTCTTGTCTTCCATCCTGCTTGGGGTTACTTTGCAAAAGATTATGATCTCAGCCAATTCTCAGTTGAACTTGAGGGCAAAGAGCCAAGCCCAGGAGAATTAATGGAACAACTGAAAGAAGCCAGAACCCTTGGAATCAGAAATATCTGGATCCAACCACAAAGATCTTCCCGAATGGCCGAGAGCCTAGCCGAGAGTCTAGGGGGTAAATTGATCGTCTTGGACCCATTGTCCACAGATTGGTTCAATACCCTAAAGAAAGCAGCTCGGGAAGTTGCTAAATCATACGAGTAATTGATGAAAGAAGTTGAACTGAGGCGTGTTCAATTCGGCTACGATCCAAAAAAAATTGTTCTGGAAAAGATTGATCTAGCCATTCCAAACAAAGATCTCGTGGCTGTCATTGGGCCCAATGGTGGGGGTAAATCAACACTATTTCGCCTTATTCTAGGACTTCTGAAACCTTTGCAAGGAGAGGTGTTTATTGAAGGACAAAATCCCCAAATACGCACGGATCTGGTCGGATATGTCCCTCAGAATTCCAAATCGAACCATCATTTCCCTATTAGGGTAGGTGATGTTGTAGCTTTGGGTAGTGATGAAAGCCGACGTTGGGGTTGGGGTTTCTCAAGAGAGGTTAGAGAAAGAACAGATCAGGTTTTAGAGGAAGTAGGTCTTTCTGATTTCAAGAAAAGGAGTTGGCAGGCTTTATCAGGTGGGGAGCGCCAGCGGGTATTGATTGCCCGTGCAATGATGTCTAAACCAAGGCTTCTGTTGTTGGATGAACCCTCGGCTAACTTGGATCTTCAATCAAAGACAAAACTCTATGATCTTTTACATCGAGTTAACGAAAACACTACTGTTTTAGTCAGTACTCACGACCTTGGCTTGGTACCACACATTGCGAAGTCTGTGGCGACTGTGAATCATTTTCTGCACTACCATCCCAAACCTGAGATCACAGATCTCGCACTCCACGTGATGTGTGGTTCTGACGTGGACCACCATTGTCCTCTGCCAGAGATGACCACTCTTGCGGCTGCCTCCTAGTTCAACTTAATTCGCAGCAGCTTATGTGGGAAGCCCTCCAATATGATTTCATGCAACATGCCTTGCTTGCCATAGTATTGGGGAGTATTGCATGTGGTCTTCTCGGTTCAATCGTAGTTGTTAACAGGATGACTTTCCTCGCAGGAGGAATTTCTCACTTTGCTTATGGGGGAGTAGGTCTAGGCGTTTTTCTTGGTTGGCCTCTACTTCCTACCACTTTGGCTTTTACGGTTGGAGGAGCCCTCATCTTGGCGAAATGGACTCAACAAAACCGAGAGAATTCAGACCGAATAGTTAGTCTGCTCTGGGCAGCAGGAATGGCTTTTGGAGTACTGATGATGGACCTGACCCCGGGCTATCAGGTGGATTTGGGGAGCTATCTTTTTGGAAGTATTCTAGCAATTCCCGCATCAGATTTGTTTTGGATGGCAGGTCTTGACTGCTTTATTCTATTGCTCGTTCTTGGAGGGTATAAGCCTTTATTGGCTGTTTCCTATGATCATGAATATGCAGAATTGACCAAGGTCCCAGTTAAATGGTTTTATCCATTGGTGTTGATGCTGCTCGCTTGTGGAGTCGTGATTCTTATTCGATTAGTAGGTATCATTTTGGTGTTGGCCCTTTTAACAATTCCACCAAGCATGCTAGAAAAGAACGCATCCTCACTGCAGCAATTGATGATTGGTTCAACACTTCTATGTTTTGCCATGTGCTTGATTGGACTGATCATCTCTTACTACGGAGATACAAATACCAGTGCAGCGATTGTTGGAGTTGCTATTGCCGCTTACCTGACAAAGACTCTCCTCGAATTTGCGACGAATCGGCTCAGCAAAAAGTTTTGAAGCGTGAAGCACACGCTACAAGTAGTATCTTGGCAGTCGGGAATTCAAATTTGTTAGAATCTCATATGGAATGGTTTGGGCTTGCTCAGCTAGATGCTCCACAGTGATCATTTCCTCTCCACTCCTCCCAATCAGAGTCATCTCGGCATCATTTGGAACAGACATCTCAGGACTTTCAATCATCATCTGATCCATACAGATTTTACCAACTACCGGAAATTTCTTACCATCATAGAGCACTTCAGCTTTACCGGACAAACCTCTCATAAAACCATCACCATATCCGATTGGAAGAGTACTGATCCAAGTATTCTTTGAAGCCTTCCAGGTTGCACCATAGCTAACAGTTTGCCCTTTCAACATTCCCTTTTGAAAGACTGTTTTTGCTTTGAGGGTTAAACTACGTTTGAGTTCTAACTCTACGTGGCTTTTGGAATCTGGTTGGATTCCATAGAGAAGAATGCCTGGTCTCACCATATCGAAAAAACTTTTTGGATGATGGAGAATTGCTCCAGAATTCGCTAGATGCCGCATCGGTATTGGCGCATTCAGCTTTTCAAAGTACCCGATGCCCTCTTCAAATCGTTCCAGTTGAAGTGCAGTCATCTTGTCATGTGGATCATCTGCACACGCAAAATGCGAAAAAATTCCAATCAATTGACAATTTTTACTCAGTAGTGCTGCTTCGATCATTGGCTGAGCTGTATTAGCACGAGTTCCAATTCGGCCCATTCCAGTATCTAATTTGATGTGAATTCTTGCTTTACAGCCCAAGTGCAGCGCCCATCTGTCTACCTGCTCCAATTTAGAGAGTGAAGAAACGGTAATATCAATTTGATGGAGCAGAAAATGAGGAATTTGACTTTCTAGTAACCCTCCGAAGACAAGGATCGGGCAAGCAATTCCGTTCTCTCTCAAAAAAAGTGCTTCCTCCAGCAAGGCAACACCCAACATATCAACTGCAGATTGTTCATAAAAGCGTGCAACTGGAACCAAACCATGCCCATAGGCATTTGCTTTGACAACGGCCATCACCTTAGCTGGTGCAACTCTTTTTCGAATTTCTGAAAGGTTGTGAGCTAAAGCAGCAAAATCTACTTCAATCCAAGCAGGCCTGGAAGGATCGGAATAATTTTCAAAATTTTGGCAGGAGGTTGGATGAGAAGAAGTTACTTTCTCATTGTTTGAGTTGGCTGTAGAAGCCAACGAGTGCGCTGCAGAAGAGTTCAAAATTTTCAATCTCCGTATCTTCACTGATTCGGGTGAGGGTGTCTAAAAGCTGATCAAAACTTCTAAATGTTCGGTACGCATCATAAACACGTATGCGAATTTCTTGCTCTTCAAAGAGTATTGCTAAATCTTGAACCAATTTTGTCAGACCAAATGGATCTTCTTTGAGATCAGAGAGAACCTGTTCCATGAACAATTGGACAAAATGCTGTAGTCGTTGAGGGGCTTCATAGGAATCTGAGTGAGTCCCATAGGTTGGAGATTTGCCAGGTAAGGTTCCTGGAGCGATACGTCGTTTTTCGTGCGCACCTTTTGCAGAGGGATAAGCGAGACGATAGGAACCACCTTTTTCCTGCATTTTTTCAAAAAGACTCTGAAGCTTTTCCGAGCTAAGCTTCGTTTGCTCAGTTGGAGCAGTGACCAAGCGTTGCAGAAAGGGACTTTTGGGATTACTGAAGAGGTCGTAGGTGTCTGCTGGCGGTTGATAAGGGACTGGCTTGCTGGAAGTCCCAAGGTTGCGTGGCCGCTGTCGAACAATCAATGGAACACGGTTTGTATCCTGCTCTTCCATTAAATTTTACCTAGCATTCAAGTGATATTTTCTAGTCAAATTCTCGCTTCCACGTGGAGTAAAAACCTTCGCCTTTTGTGGAAGTAATTCAACTAATAACAATTTCAAACAACTGAACAATGATTTTTTCCGTATTGGATCATTCGGCTTTAAGACGAAACAGTTTTTTGGGTCTATTGCTAAGTTTTGTGATTTGTTCTTCAGGATTGTTGCATGCCAATGAGTCTGAGGATGCAAAGCGTTGGCGAGATTTCATGCAGCAAGGAAGCCATGCGCAATTGATTCAGGATCTCAAGGAGAACATCAAAAAAGGACTGCTCGATCAATCTCCACTTGCTCAGATTATTTTAGGAAAAAGTTTATCAGCGACTGGGGAGTATGCAGAGGCTGAGAAAGTCTTCCTAAATGGATTTCAAACAGATCCAAATCACAGAGATTATTGGGCTTTGCAGCAGGTAAGGCTTTATTTGACCTGGAAAAAACATGACAAAGCACTAGGAGCGATTGAAAAAATTCTAGAGTCTCCGAGACGATCTCTGTATCTGCCCACTCTTCGTCTCATGCTGAAGAATCATTTCAATAGCCCAAGTGAGTTGAATCTTCTTTATAGCTTTCTGGAGAAGACGCTTGATCAGCCAGATTGGTTTTTTGAAGAATATGATCTTGCTGAAAAATTTATCAAAGTAGCTGAAAGGAAAAAGGTCGCTGTCCCTTTTGAGGTGACAGTGAAACTTTGGATGAATCCGGATACTCTGAAGGACGCTGAAGCTTCAGATCAAAAAATCAAAGGTGAGCAGCAAAAACCATCTGGAGCAATGGTAGTAAGTAGAATGAAGACAATCAGCCGGCTTAGGCTAGATATGTATCTCATCAAACACTTGCCCACTCGATTGAATGGTCTTTCCAAATCTGAGCGTGCGAAATTAGGCGAAATTTACGCGGCAGCTATGCATCGGGAACGCTTCTACACAAAGACTCTAAAATTGATGAAACAGGGGTATTTTACAGAAAATTTTTCAATGCCTGAGGATCGACAACTGTATTGGCAAGCCCGCATGTGGAGAAAGAAGAAAGATGAGGGCTCCATGGCGAAAGTTGTTGAACAAATCAGCAAAAAATATCCCTCTTCCGATGCACACGAAGACATCTTGTTAGAGGTTTCTAGGGCTTACAAGGGAAACAACAATGATGAAGTTGCGGAGATTTGGTGGAAGAAACTTCTGAAAAATTTCCCCAAGAAGCGTTCTGGGGAAATCGCAGCTTGGGAGTTGGCTTGGTATCACTATCAACAAAAGAATTGGAAAACTTCTCTAAAGTACATCAACGATGGCCTCAGGAATGGCATTAACAATCCTGAAGTAGCCGCAAAATTTGTGTATTGGCAAGGAAAGCTCGCTGTTCAAGAAAAAAAGCAAGAACGAGCTCAAAGAATTTTTAACAACCTGCTCAGTTGGTACCCCAACACATTTTATGGAATGCTTGCCCAACGTACAATGAGCAGTCTGGTTCCGAAAAAAATACCCTACAAACAGAAAGATTATTGGCATGACAATCCGCCTGAGCTGCAGGCAAACGAGGAAAAAACAGAGTTGGAATTTGCAGAGTTTGTGATGGCTGCCGGAGACGGAAACATTGGAGCTAAGCACATTCGTAATCTAGTTGATTTAAAATCACCCAAGGAATTGATCTGGAAAAGTAGTCTGGTACTCGATGAATACGGTGAATATCGCTCCTTGCAAACAATCGTTGTCAACCACTATCTGGGTGATTTGAAGCGTATTCCAATCAAGGATCAACAGGTCTGGACTTTTGCTTATCCAAGACCCTACTGGCTGGATGTTCAAAATTTTTCAAAAAATGCTGGGATTGACCCCTATCTGGCTTTGGCAATTATGCGTGAAGAAAGCCTTTATCAAGCAGATGTGGTCTCTCCAGCTTCTGCTCGTGGACTGATGCAGTTGATGCCATACACTGGAAAAAGAGTAGCTAAGATCATTGGGTTGAAGCTGAAAGATGAGAAAGATTTATTCAATCCAAAGATTAATATTCAGCTAGGAACATCCTATCTTGGACAGATTTCTAAAAGGTTTGGAGAGGTGATTCAGATCGCAGGAAGCTATAATGCAGGACCTGGTCGCATGAAAGAATGGTTGAAGAGATTCCCTGACCGAGACCTCGACGAATTTGTTGAAAGCATTCCCTACATTGAAACTAGAAATTACGTGAAACGTGTTTTTAGGACTCATCAGCTTTACAAAGCTATCTATGAGGCACGTACTTGATGGCTGCCAAATTCTGGGCTCATTGGTCCCTCACTGATTCCTCCGCTTATCTTGGATTCTTCATCTATGCTCTCTTCGTATTCAGCACCTTTAGCATTGCCGGATCTGAAGCCTCCATCTTCTTCATTTACCTGATCAGCCTTTGGCGATTTATTCGAAAGAAGGGGTTGGGCTACAAGCATTGGCTTATCTGGCCCGTCATCATTTACATGAATTTGACTGTCTTGAGCGGTTATTTCAACGGATACCCTGGGATTGATCATCTTTTCTCAGCTCAAACAAACTGGCGTCTACTCCTGCCTTTTGTACTAGCCATTGCAATTTTAGAAATCGATCAACAGAAACTCATACGATTTCTATTTGTACCCCTCTTAATGGTCTCGCTCTATGGAATCATTCAGTACTTCACTGGGGCAGACTGGCTTCGCTCACCGGAAAGAAGACTGACTACCCTTTATTACACGGCCACTGATGGTACCCAGTTTTTTCATGGAAAAGGCAATTTCACTCATCATTTGACATACGGTGGCTATTTACTATTGCTCTTCCCCCTCTTCTCCCTTCTCGCAACAGTGAAGGACCTTTCTATCAAATGGCGATGGTTTTATGGACTTGGCAGCGTGGTGATGCTTGCTGGGGCAATATCATCTTTGGGACGCAGCATTTGGCTAGGTATTTTGATGGTGTTTTGGATTTGGTTGTTTCGAATTTCAAAAATTCTTGGGATTGTTTCCTTAGTAATTGGGCTGGGATTAGGTGGCTGGATTGCTCAACAGGTACTCAGTGGAGAGACCAAAAATTGGCAAATTAGAGATAACGCTTTGGTTCAGCGACTCACCAGCGCAGTAGACGTGGCAGCTAACAAAGATAGATTGTTGATGTGGGATTCAGGTGTTCAGGGAATACAAGACCATCTACTTTGGGGGATTGGTTATGGCAATGACAAGAATGTCATGGATCGATACCGGATACCTTTAGCTGAAAAAAACAATCATCGTTTTAACAACAGTGCCAGCGCAGGAGTGCACAACATCTACCTGCAAACATGGCTAAACTACGGAATCATCGGCTTTTTCGCGTACTTAGGTATCCTCTTTGGCTTTTTGTTGACCTGTATCCTTTCATTGAGAAAAGTAGCATCCTCAAGTTGGGAAGGTGCGATTTTCTGGGGTGCTCTCGCTGGAGTTTCCGGCTTTATGGTCGCTGGCGTCTTTGAAAATAACTTTCGGGATGGAGAAGTTCAGACTGCCTTCTTAATGTTGATGGGATTAGTACTTCATCAGGTTTATCGTTTGAGAAACTAGAAATCACTTGCTTTTCTGGAAAATCTACCATATTTTCTCAGGTTTCTATCAATTCCCTCCTAACGGCCAGATAGCTCAGTTGGTAGAGCAACGGACTGAAAATCCGTGTGTCGCAGGTTCGATTCCCGCTCTGGCCACCAGTATATACCTTGGTTTGCTGGCTTCGAGACAGTCCCCGCTCAAGTAAAATGGCGTAACAGAGGCGTAGTAATCTTTACGCATCCCCTCACTCATCTCCTAGTCAATTTTGCTCATCAATCGATTATTAATCGTAATCCAGACAGGATCTGTCGCCATCTTATACCTTCTGCAAAAGTTGTCTCTACCTGTTACACCTAACATCTGCTCAAGATGTCCAGAATCACCATTAGGCGGCTTTTGCTCAGGGCTAGTAAACGTTCAAAATTTTTGACCACACCTCATCAGCCCTTTTCGAAGCTCACAGTCCGTACTCGTATCACAACTCCTGATCCAGCTTGGATGTAACGATTCAGCACAGGTATTTGCTGGTTCATCTCGATGGATTCCTGACCCTACAGGTTGTCGATTTACCAGGTGGTTCCTGGGAGGTCTTTGTGGGGTGACTTCCTGACCACAATCAAATCTAGACCACT
>CAJXNF010000112.1 GCA_913056375.1 uncultured Pseudomonadota bacterium
TTGAGAAGTTTTCAATAAATCCGGCCAAGTCTGCATCGGGATTATATACCCGAGACAGATCCCGAATTTCGTTAGGAGTGAGCACACAGCCATTCAAGAACTGACGTTCATAAGCATCGACGTTGGATGCATTCACAGGAATGAGGCTGAAGTCAGGCTGGGTATCTTCAATGGGGAATCCATGCAAATAGTCATAAAGATGAATCATTGCAAAACCACCCCCCATCCAGTGTCCCCCAATGCTGAAAGACAACTTACCATCACGGATATTTTGAGCGACTTGCTCGTCTATATCACAGGTAATGACGTCAATATCCGTTCGTCCAGCTTGTTCAAGAGCGAATTGTGCACCGAGACCAGCTGTTGCACCTAAAACAATAATCGCATCAATTTCATCTTCTCCAAAACGTGCGACGTACTGCTCCGCATACTTGATTCCGGTCTCCCGACTCAGTCGATCTCGACCTTCCATGATCACTTCCGCATCTGGGTACTTGTCAATCACTCTCTGAGCCCCTGCCCAAATATATTGAGTTGTGATGACATCCTTTGGATTCCAAATCATTGCAATCTTGCGATGACCATCATCAATTGCCGCTTGAGCCATAGCCGCACCCCAAGCATCCAGATTGGTACCCATTTGTCCAATCAAGAACTGACCCTTGTACTCTTTCTCATAGTCAGCAACCACTACTCTTCCAGCCGTCATACCAGGAATACGATTGCGTTCTAGAAGTCTTGCTACCTGAGCTCCAGCAGGTGAAGTCAATGGGTTGAAGACCATTGCATCTGGCTGACGGGCTACTAGAGACTCGGCCTGACTCACGTGTTTACTTTCACTGTTTTCATCGTCAGCAAGGATTTGTTCAATATTCAATGCTCTTGCGACACATTCTTGAAAACGGTGGCGATTAATCACCCAAGGATTGGTCTGGGGTTGCCCTAAATCCGCAAATACCAAGTCCTTGCGGGGTGTTACTGCTTCAGCAAAAGGAATCGGCGCCAACATCAATACGCCAAGCAACCCATGAAGAAATCGTCTCATGCTACCTCTTCAGAAAAATTATATTTTTATTCAAAAACTGATTAAAGCAAAATATCGAGTACATCTCTTCACATAGGCCCTCCTGTACTAGGGTTGACTGAATGACAGGAAATACACTCCTGCCTCAAAAAAAACTATTTAACTACATCGATCTGCTTTCTGTTGAGTGAAATAGCAATTGCGGTGATTAACAAAAGTCCCCTGGCTATTCTGCTCCATGAAGGGGGAACCCCGGCTATTGTCAAACCGTTTGCTACGATTGTCAGTGTTAACGCCCCTACCACTGTTTTTAGGACACTACCGTAGCCTCCTGTGAGGACTGTTCCGCCGAGGGCAACCGCTGCAATGGCATCCAACTCCAGCATTTCGCCTGCTTGCACTGTGGCGGCTCCTGAGCGGGCAAGATTGATGAATGAAGCCAGTCCGACCATAAAGCCTGCGGCAGCAAATACTTGAATTTTAAACCAATTGACTGAGATGCCAGTTAATCGTAAGACTTTTTCATTGCCCCCAAGCGCTTTTAATTGTTGACCAAAGACAGTTTTTTCATAAACGACCCAGAGCAATACAGCGACGATCACTGTGAAGTAAAGAATCTGCGGAAATTGCCCCAAATCTAGGAGCCATTTTGCTTCAATTGAAGTGATGTTGCTATTGCTCATTGGCTGATCACTTACATAAATGGAACGGCCATCTGACACAATCACGAGAACAGCCCGAACGATAATGAGCATCGCCAACGTGGTTACAAAAGAGGAGATTTTGAAAAGCGAGAAGATCGTCCCATTCAGTACACCAATGAAAACGGCCGAAAATATTCCAACCAGAAAACCCAACTCGCCGAACCAAAGCATTCCCAAGGCGGCCATGTAGGCGCTAAAACCCAAATTAGAGCCCACAGAGATATCGATAGAACCTGTGGTGACAACAAGCAACTGTGCAAAAGCCAAGAGCAACAGAACAGGAGTTTGTTGTGCGATGAACGTCCAGTTTCGGACAGACATGAATCTGTCTCCACTGATGAACCAGAATAAAAGGATCACCAGTGTGATCGCAATAAACGGGACGTTATCACGAATACGACTAATCCAGACTCTTCCTTCGGGAGAATCCCATGAGGGTAAGCTCAATTGATTCATCATTGATTTGGGCTTATCTTTTGTTCCGAGAATGTGCTTTTGGGGGCCATTGCCATTCAACTTTCCTTTCAGCCCGTTGTAATAGCTTTAACAAGCTCGTCGATGGTCACCTCATTCCGCAAAAATTCCTTGGAGGTGTGTCCTTGATGTACGACGACCAAGCGATCAGCTAATCTAAAAACTTGATCCAAATTATGGCTAATCAAGATGGTTGCGGTATTCCTTTTTCGAATTTCGTTGATTACTCTTTCCACCTGCTGTGTTTCATTCGGCCCCAAGGCTGCTGTGGGCTCATCAAGGATGACAATCTCTTTTCCCCAAGCGATGGCCCGCCCAATGGCAATGCTTTGTTGCTGGCCTCCAGACATTTCTGAAATTGGACGTTTGAGACTCTGCACTGTCTCCACCTTGAGTTCTGCAAGCACTTCTCTCGTTTTGGCCTGCATTTGCTTCACGTCTACAAAAATCCCAAATTTTTTCGGAATTCTGCCGAGGAAAAGGTTGTAAGGGGCTGTCATGTTTGGAACGATTGCCAAATCCTGATAAACAACTTCAACGCCCATTTGCCTGATAAAACCGACACTGTGATCTTGCCGGGTTATCTTAGTTCCTCGAATGCTGATGTGACCACGATCAGGTGTAAGAACACCGGCAATGATTTTTATCAAGGTCGATTTACCAGCACCATTAGCGCCTACAATTGCGAGGACTTCTCCAGGGAACAGATTGAGTGAGCCTTCTCGAAGCGCTTCAACTCCGCCAAAAGATTTACTAACTCCATTAACTTCTAAGATTGGTTTAGAGTTACTATTCATTAGTGACTCGTTTGCAAAGTCGTGTCACGCACCATTTCAAGTCGTTCTGAACCAGATTTCATTTTCCAGGCTACTTCAGTATCTGCGCACAAACTATCATTCAATACTCTCTGTACATTGGGCTTGTCTGTCCGTTCATAATGAGCTTCTACCTCTTCTAAGGTAGTTCCACCTCGTAACTTACGAGACTTGAGGCGATCTATAACTTGATGTTCCTCAGCAAATATAAAGATGCTCCAATCTGCAGAATTCTTAAGCTGGTTCCAAGGATATTCGTCAAGTAAGGTCCAATTGCCTTCTAGTAGTACTACATCAGATTCTAGTAAAACTTGATCTGGAATTGGTTCATGTAAATTTCGATCGTAAAGAGGCCAGCTTACTTGTTTATGATTCACTGATTCCCATTTTTTTATGAGGCCTTCTACATCATAGCTTACAGGAGATCCCTTTAATTTTGATAATGGTATTTGATGGCCATGATGTTCAATGGTTTTTGAGTTCATGTAATTCATCGAAAAATGGAAACCATCAATTCCTACCACCTGTATCGATAAACCTTCCTGCATTTTGCTCATTTCGACTAGCGCTGCAGCAAAAGTTGATTTTCCACTGCCTGGTGGACCAGCTAAAATTATTTTTGTGATAGCTCTAGGCTTTTCTTTCTGAAAATATATTTTTTTTATTTTTTTAAGTATTGGATGATAAAGAAATCTAAGTTCTTCCTCAGTGATTTCAATTCTGTAATCATACCCATTAATTTTTAAACTAAGATTCATTACTACAGATAATTCAGTTTGCCTCAAAAAGAAATTTTAACTCTTCTTTTTGGACACTTGCACCTAGTTGTTGTACTGATAAAGCAGCAACTTTAGATCCAAAATCTGCACACCACCTCAGTGGTTGCCCGTTGCTTAGGCCATAGATGAATCCAGCATTAAAATTATCACCAGCACCAGTAGTATCAACGACTTCGGATTTCTCAGCAATTGCAGGCAACTCCAAACTAATTTCATTATTCAGAACAAATACTCCTTCAGAACCAAGCTTAAGAACAACGTTCTTAACTCCTTTTCTCACAAAGAATTTTGCAAGCTCTTCTGGTTTTTCGCCTGGATATAAGAAACCAAGGTCATCAGCGCTGGGCATCAAGTAATCTACAAAAGGTAAGCAAGATTCAAATACTCCCTTGTGTAATCCAGAAATACCCCAGGTTTCATCAAGAATCGTTAAAATACCTCGTCGTTGAGCAGTTTCGAACAATTCACAAAGTGGCGTTCCATCAATCATTGGCAGATTGAAAAGATCTGGATAAAGGAGAATATCGCAGTCAAATAATTCCTTAAGTTCCAAATCGTTAAGCTTAAAATCTGAAAGCGCACCATGATAAGACATGAAACTGCGTTCACCTACTTGATCAACACCAACGATAACCGTTGATGTAGATCTTTTTTCTGATCTTCTTAAGGTGCTCTTTGTCTGTACACCAGCAGTATTTAGTTCTTCCTGAAGATAGTCTCCCTGTAGGTCATTTCCAATTTTGCTAAATAATTTTACGCTAGTCCCTAACTTTGCCAGAGTCAGCGAGCAATTCGTGGCTCCACCTCCGGGAGAAGATTTAAGCTCATCAACAAAAATATTAGTTCGAATTTTTGGTTGTGGATATTTTGTGATAGGGCTCAACAAAATATCAACCAAACAACTGCCAATGCAATTTACTGTTTTCATTTAAAAATACTTCTTGGCAGTTATGTTTTTGATAACACTCTTCTCAAAGCAATTCACTTTGAATGACGTGATGAAAACTCCCATTAATGACTAAATCTGTCTGTGGAGCTAACTGAAAATTTATATTTTTAAAAACGCTGGGTAGCGTACTCGTTTGAAGATGGCTTTTGATGATATTTAGGAAACGTTCCCCAAATCTCGCGTATTCATCACCAATCACAATCAAATCCGGATTGATCAAATTGATACAGTTGATGAGCCCTTGTGCTAGGTATTTAGCGACGATTTCAACTTCCTTCACTACCACGGGTTGTTGCTCGTGATACGCAACTACCACTTCTTCAAAAGATATCGATCTCGACGATATCTCCTGCCAATTCACCTCAAGGTTTCTAAGCAAAGCCAGACTGGAACTATAGATTTCCAGGCAACCCCGATTCCCGCACTTACAAAGAGGACCGTTTAGATCAATTGAAGTATGTCCAATTTCGCCTGCTGTACCGAGACTTCCCCGAAACACCTCTCCACTCAGCACCAAACCTGAACCAATTCCTTGCCCTGCGGATAGGTAGAGAGTCACTTTTGAGTTCGAATCCAACCCTTGAGAAATCCAAACTGCTAGTGCAGCTGCTTTGGCATCGTGTTTTGAATAAACAGGAATCTGCTGGTAATGCACTCTCAAGCGCTGAATTAGATCAAACTGACGCCAATCCGTTGTCTCTGTAATCAAGGCTATTCTTTCTGAATCTTCCAAGAATGGTCCTGGCAGAGTAACCCCGATTCCCAACAAATTTTCTTTGCACAGATCCAAAAAGGAGTTCAGAGACTCAACGATTTGTTCAAAAATATTTTCTGCTGTGCTGATCGGCTTTATCTGGACCTCAGCAGACTTCAGTATTGAACCTCTCAAATCCAACATAGCTACTTGAAAGTTGAGACGTTGCAGCCTAACCACTAAAACTCGATGAGGGTCCGCCGCTATCCTCAACCCGATTGAACGCCTACCTCTCTGATTTTCTCCTTTCTGAAGTATGCTTTCTTCGACAAAGCCGTCATCGACTAATTGCTGGACTACTCTCGTTACAGTAGATGCATCTAAGCTTGAGCTCTCAACAATCTCGGTTCTAGAGCATAATTTTTTTTCATAAATCAGACGCAGGATGACTCGGCGATTGAATTCTTGAACGCTCTTGACAGTCAGCCCACGGCTACGCATCTCGCTTAACATCATTTATTTTCTCTCAGAAATTAATTTCTAACATCAATTTATTTCTAATTGCAACAAAAAATTTAGTATTCAAGAAACTATTTCAAAATTTTGACCTATGAGGTGAGGCGGACGTTGGAAGGAAATTGGAGAGATCAGCAGCTGAAGCCTATAGTCTTCTAGGGTTCTGGCTGGAATTTGAAGAATTTGAATTGAGAGAGTGCACAACTATTTTTTCGATAGTCGAATCAGACTTGCCAAGAGAAAACTAACTGTGGTGAGTCTATTGATAAGTGAAACTCAGTGAGGCCCAATAGCTTTTCCAAACAGCCCCGTTCTTCTGTTCGACTTCCAGCATGTGCACGGCATTCAGCAGGAAAAAGCCAGAGGCCGTCAGTGGGATCTGAGCTCGTCCTTCAGTATCCGTTCTGACCGTGGTCTCTTCTGTGTCACCACCTCGATGAAAGATGCGAATCTGAATGTCGGAGAGTGGCTCCCCTTGCCAGAACAAACGCACTGGCAGGCTCGTACTCTTTGTCAGGTACGGATTTTCCTCTGCCAATAGCTCCAGGGGCATCCCCACCAGCAGATCCTGACCTTCAGCGGTACCGCCCACCGCCAAAGCCTTGGCACATCGCACATAGTCCTCCCGAAAACCTAACTCAGGCAGACCGCGTTCCTGATGACGTTCCAACACACCTGTCAGACCTTCGTATTCGATGAATCGCTCAAACTGTTCCCTTGAGCGGTAACGTAGGTCATCTGTACTCGAAACGTAATTGACAACTTGTAACCCTGGAGCACGGACCTTCATCGCAAAAGCAGGCATGTCTCCCTGCATTCCCTTAACAGGACGCATCCCTTCTGCATCTCGGATTTGAAACTCCTCAAACCAGGATTCAATATAAGGCTGTTGATTGCCCTTGAGATGCTGACCGACTCTTAGTTTAATCTTCAATGTGTCACCCACAGACACCGATGGATTCTCTGGTTCCATCCAAAACTCATGAGCTTGGAGGGAATTGGACACTACCAAGGCTGCGAATAAGCCAAAGAACACTCGTTGGAGAATTTTCATGAAATTCCTCTGTTTTTCAGATGGACTTAAAAATAATTGGGGGGTTCTAGAGAGCTCTCGGCGAATAAAGCAAGTATTCCATTTCCTAATGGTCACAGCTTGCTTGGCGCTATTCCCTAGCCTACTGATGGCCCATGAAATTCGCCCAGCAATTGCGACCTTTGCCATGCAGCCCAACGGCGACTACTCCATCACGATCAGTCTGAACTTGGAAGCGATTCTTTCAGGTATTGGTGCCGAACATGAAGACACCGATGACTCCCCAAATGCGGAGCGCTACAACAACCTGCGAGAGCTGCCTCCGAATGACTTGCGTTCGGCATTTCAACCCTTTGAAGCTGAGTTTCTCGAGGGAGTCACCCTGCGCTTTGGTGATGACATTGCGGAGAGTCCACAGCTTGGACAACTCACAATCCCAGAAATTGGAGATTTGGAGCTAGCACGGATTTCAGAAGTAGTCTTGACCGGAGTAGTGCCTTACGGTGCCGAGAGCTTTGTTTGGCAGTGGAAGGAAGCCTTCGGATCCAGTGTTATCCGTGTGTTGCCGCAAGGTGAAGGGGACGGTGTCTCCTTCTGGCTACAAAACGGGAATCCAAGTGAGCCCATCTCTCTGGCAGGCATTGACCAGCGGACCCGCTGGGAGCAATTTCTGGATTACATCATCATTGGCTTTGAGCACATTGTCCCCAAAGGACTGGATCACATCCTTTTTGTGATTGGCATCTTTCTGCTGAGTACCCACTGGAAGCCTCTACTGACCCAGGTCACTGCTTTTACAATCGCCCACTCCATCACGCTGGGACTGAGCATTTATGGAATCGTCCAGCTACCCTCCAACATTGTGGAGCCCTTGATTGCCGCTTCCATTGTTTATGTGGGAATCGAAAATCTCTTCACTCAGAAACTTCAGAAGTGGCGAGCGGCCGTTGTCTTTGCCTTTGGATTACTCCACGGCTTGGGCTTTGCGAGTGTTCTCTTTGAAATCGGTCTCCCTCGCGATGCATTTCTGGAAGGACTTCTCGCCTTCAACATCGGCGTAGAATTGGGACAACTGGCAGTGATCGCGGTAGCTTTTGTTGTCATTGGCTTCTGGGGCAGAAACAGAGAGTGGTATCGGCCCTGGGTAATTGTGCCTGGATCTCTCGTGGTCTCCATCGTTGGTGGTTGG
>CAJXNF010000113.1 GCA_913056375.1 uncultured Pseudomonadota bacterium
CTGACGCTGACCATTCTGCTGCCTCTCTCGGCGATGCTCTATTACAGCTTTCTCAGTGATGTGCCGATCGGCAATCGAGAAGTTTCGTGGACTTTAGAAAACTACGGAACCTTTTTCGAAAAAGCCTTCTACAGCGAATTGATGCTCCGCTCCTTCAAACTTGGAGCGGAGGTCACCGCCTTTTGCCTGCTGCTCGGCTTCCCTTGTGCTTTGACTCTTGCTAAATCCATTGGAGGACGGACCAAAGAAGCTCTCTTCCTGCTGATCATCCTGCCTTTCTGGTCAAACGCCCTGGTTCGCATCTTCTCCTGGACAATGGTTCTTCGAGGGAACGGGATTTTGGAGTACTCCATCAATTGGCTCTTGCCTGGGACAGGCCCACTTGGTCTGATGTTCACCTATCCAGCCATTCTTCTGGGGCTGGTCCACTCCTACCTGCCTTACATGATTCTCACCTGCTACATTTCGATTGATGCCATCGACAACCAGCTACTGGAGGCAGCCCGATCGCTGGGTGCAGGGAAATTGACCATACTCTTTCGGCTGATCGTTCCTCTAGCGTTACCAGGTATCGTTGCGGGTTCAGTTTTGATTTTCATTCCTGTAATCGGTTCATTCATGGAACCTCGACTGCTAGGTGGGCGAAACGGGACCTTCATTGGGACTATTATCGAGGATCAGTTCACCGCAGTTTTCAATTGGCCCCTTGGCGCAGCATTATCTTTCATCATGATGGGACTCGTACTGCTGGTCCTTTTGGGTTTCTCGCCTATCGTACGTCGCTTCAAATGAACTTCCTCAAATGGACTGGTCGGACCTACCTGGTTTGCATTCTGCTCTTTCTGTATGTTCCAATCTTGGTGATGGTTGCCTTATCATTCAACGAATCCCAGCTGTATCGACTTCCAATAGAATGGAGTACCCGATGGTACGAAGCGCTAGCGAATAACAGCAAACTTCATTCAGCGACTCTAAACAGCGTAACGGTCGCTTTTCTGAGCACGTGCCTATCGACCTTGTTGGGGACTGCGGTCGCCCTTGCTTTTTTCAGGTATCATTTTAGAGCGAAGCGTTTGCTGCAAATCCTGATTTTTCCACCGATCACGATCCCCTGGTTAATCATCGGGACGGCGATGCTCGTCTTTTTCTTCTGGGTGGGGATCGGACGTGGACTTCATGCGATGGTCCTGGGTCACGTTGCTCTTTCATTGCCCTATGTCGTCATTGTCGTTTCGGCGAGGTTGAAATCTTTTGACTCCGCGCTCGAAGATGCGGCCAGATCTCTGGGTGCCAGTTACTGGCAAACAACCCTGTGGGTTACCGTACCCTGGTTGATGCCGGGGATCATCGCAGCAGCTCTGTTTGCGTTTGCTGTCTCCTTGGATCAATTCCTCATTTCTTACTTTCTGGCCGCACCTGGCGTCACGACGCTGCCCGTGGAAATTTACACAGCAATCCGCAAAGGGTTCACACCAGAGATCAATGCCATTTCCACACTTGTCATCATTCTTTCGATGCTATTGCTTCTGGGGGTCTCTCGATTCTATCGCTTTGGTGGGCGGGACTGATGGCCAGTGTAAGTGTCCAGAACCTCAGCAAAAAGTTTGGGAGTACGGTTGCGCTGGATCAAGTCTCCTTTGAATTTGAGGATGGAAAATTCTTTGCGCTATTGGGCCCCTCTGGAAGTGGCAAAACGACGTTGCTACGGATGATTGCAGGCTTTGAAAATCCTGACCAGGGCTCAATTCAGATTGATGGGAAGGTCGTGGATCACATCCCCGTGGAAAAGCGAGACATTGGCATGGTCTTCCAGAGTTACGCGCTTTTTCCAAACATGGATGTTCAGGCTAATGTGGGATTTGGACTGCGGGTACGAGGGATTTCTGCATCAGAGACGAAGCGTCTTGTAGGTGAGGCGCTGGAACTGGTGCGGCTGTCGGGATTTGATGACCGTAGACCCCATCAACTCTCCGGAGGTCAGCGACAACGGGTAGCCTTGGCTCGGGCAATTGTTACAAAACCTCGTGTGCTTCTACTGGATGAACCTTTGAGCGCCCTAGACCGGACTCTGCGTTTGGAGATGGAGATTGAGTTGAAACGCATTCAGCGTGATGTGGGAATCACCACGATTTTTGTGACCCACGATCAAGAAGAGGCGCTAACCATGTCGGATCAAATTGGAATTCTTAATGAAGGTCAGCTTGTTCAACACGGTAGCCCAGTGGACATCTATGAAAATCCCCAGAGCGTCTTTGTGGCTAGATTTCTGGGAGAAGCCAACCTATTGAAGGGGCAAGTTGACGGTTCAAGTGTCAATTTAGAAGTTGGTGGAACTATTCAAACTCGTAGCAAACCTGCTTCCCCTCTAGTCATCTGCTCCATCCGTCCTGAAAAAATTTCGATCCACAAAGAAAAAAATATAGCCCCTTCCAGCAGCAATCAGATAGCTGGTCGAGTCAATGAACATATCTTCAATGGGACGAGTCTGACCTACCTGGTTCAATGTGGAGATCAAGTTGTCAGAGTCTTTGTACAGAATCTTTCAGGGGAGTTGATTGCACCAAATACCCCAGTTCATCTCAGCTTTCGACCAGAAGACACCTTGGTTTTTCCAGATGCCTGAAAGACACGCACTCACCAACGGAGTTCTTGATGAGCAGGCGTTGCACATCTGCATAGACATGCAGCAGATCTTCCTGGAACCAGGCCCTTGGTATGCCGAAGCCGGGTTGGCTCTGCTACCCAAGATTGAGCAACTAGTTCATGCTCGAAATCTCCCAACTGTTTTTACTAGGTTCATTACCCCTAGCAATGCATCAGAAGCCACTGGTAGTTGGCAGACCTACTATAAATTTTGGCATCAGGTGACCAAAGAAGAAGCTGGAGAGGAATGGCTAGCCCTGCACCCAACTCTGCAGAAATTTGCCAAATCTGAAAACACCTTCGATAAGACGACCTATGATGCCTTTGCTTCAGGTTCACTCAGATCGAGTATTGAAAGGGCCCAGCCCTCTGCATTGATTTTTAGTGGAATCGAAACCGATGTTTGTGTACTCGCGACAGTTTTGACAGCCGTAGATCTTGGTTTTCGTACCATCATCGCACAAGACGCAGTCACCAGTTCAGACCTCAATTCTCACAAGGCCTGCTGCGAATTACTCTTTCCCCGCTATTCCCAGCAAATTGAAATCGCAACAGTTGCTGAAATTCTCTCAGCCCGAGGTGAATCATGACCCCCAATCGATGGTGGACCTGGAACTCAGAACGCCCTGCAGAATTGATCCACCTCGCCTCTGGTCTACAAATCACTCCTCTTCTTTATGCTGCCTCCAAAGAACGAATTTCTCTTTTGAATCCCGGGTCTGAGATTACCTTTGGTCGACGCCCTGTTGGAGATGCATTGATTCAGTTCACCACGGAAGTAGCCGGAACTGTCCTGCAGTGGCAGTACGAATTAAGAGAGGGCGATTTCATGATCCAATGGCAGGTGCTGCAACATGGTGAGTGGGGACTGCGATTTTGGGTAAATCTGTGCCTGACCGGGACTAAGGATTTGAATTTTGTTTATGAAAGGCAAACAGGTCAGATTTTTGGAGCAGGAACGGATCGGAGCTTTTCATTAACCTCTGACAAAAAACCTCTGCTGGTGACACAACATCAAGATCTCGAGGCGCTTAACAAAGAGTATCAGGATCATGGTTATTTTTATCTAGCATCTCGAGCAGAGAGCGGAGAGTTTCTGGCCTTACGTTTCAATCTCGAAGAAGCTCCCAGCATGACCATACGTGGATCTCTGGGAAATGATCCAAAGAAGCTCGTTCCTCAGGGATTTCCAAGGACTGCAACTGAACCAAGGGAGCGAGCCTTGGAGGCACTACATGATGTCATTGCCTGGAATCATGTTTGGGATGCGGTCAACCTGAGACCCTATACGGCTTTGAGCCGGTTCTGGAACAAGAAGAAATTTGGTGGCTTCGGCGTCTGGCTCAATGACATTCTTTATAACGCCTGGATGTGGGGCTTTTTTGATGTTGCACGTGCATTAGAAAATCTGGATGCCGTCTTCGCTCATCAGACAGAGGCCGGAAACTTTCCCTGCCTAGTCACTGGGAACGACGCCTGGCTGGATCGTACCCAGCCCCCAATTGCTGCCTTCGTGGTCTGGTCACTCTATGAAAAGACAGGGCGCACGGACATTCTCGAGAGGTATGCTGCGGGTCTTCTGCAGAACTTGGACTGGTGGTGGTCCAAAAGACAATTGGGAGACACCGGCTTGCTCTGCTTTGGCACTAGTTTAGACGCAGGCGATGGTCTCTACAAAGGCACCAAGCTCGCTGCAAAGGACGAATCCACGATGGACAACTCGCCTCTCCACGATCCAGTCCCCTTTGATGAAGTGAGCGGACTGTTGCTAGCTGCAGACGTTGGTGTCAATTCAATGGCCGCACTGGATGGTGAATTACTGGAACGAATCTTCAACGAACTCGGTGAATTAGCTACTGCCCAGCAATTGAGGGAGCGCACTGTTACTCACAAGCAAAGAATCGCAGAGTGGCTCTGGGATGAAAGCCGAGGAATTTTCGCAAACAGAATGATCAGCGGCGACTTTGTCAGCACCCTCGCACCCACCTCTTTCTTCCCAATGGCGGCTGGTATTGGTTCGGGGGATCAGGCTCAAAGGATGATCCATGGCTATCTAAATAATCCTTCGAAATTTGGAGGGGAGTTTGGTCTGCCCTCCGTGACAAGAGACGATCTAGCGTATACGGATAATGTCTACTGGCGAGGAAGAATATGGGCTCCTCTCAACTTTTGGGTCTGGCAAGGACTGAAGCGTCAAGGTTTTATCAAGGAATCTGAACAGCTGGCTGAACAGAGTTGGGCACTCTTCGAAAAGAATTGGAAGCAACGACTCTGTGGAGAAAATTTTAACGCTGAAACTGGCGAGGTACTTGATCAGCCTGATACGGATGGCTTTTATTCCTGGGGAGCCTTGCTGGCTGCGATGAAGGCGCTTGAAAATTGACTTTGTCGATCAAAACTTTACTTTCAGGCATCACATTGAAAACAAAGTCTGTCGGAGTGATTTAGACAGTCGATTTAGGTTATTTCAATCAGGAGAATGAGGCATGAACTTTTACCCCTCTGAACAGAAAGAACGACTCACTCTTTCACAAGCCATTGTGAAATACTTACAGGCACAATACTCAGAATACGATGGGGTGGAGCAGCGTTTTATTCAGGGAATCTGGGGAATCTTTGGACATGGGAACGTTTCCGGGTTGAGCCAGGCACTAGTGGAGTATGGTCAGGAATTACCCTATCACAAACCATGTAATGAACAGTCCATGGTTCATGCTTCGACCGGCTTTGCAAGAGCAAAGAGACGCAAAGCTACGATGGCTTGTACGACCTCAATTGGTCCTGGAGCGACCAACATGATCACTGGAGCGGCGACAGCTACCATCTGCCGCATCCCAGTGCTTTTGCTTCCCTCAGACTATTATGCCTCCCGTTATGGTGGGACTGTTCTTCAGGATATAGATCATCTCAGCTCTGAAGACATGTCTGTTACCGACACATTTCGCGTCGTCAGCCGCTTTTTTGATCGAATCACTCGCCCTGAGCAAATCCTCACCTCGCTGCCAGAAGCCATGCGCATCATGACCAATCCTGCCGAGACCGGTGCGGTAACGATCGCATTACCACAGGATATTCAAGGCTATGCCTACGACTACCCAACTCGCTTCTTTGAGAAACGGATCTGGCGAATTGAACGAAGCTTTCCGAATCCTGCGAGAATCAAGGAAGCTACTGAGTTGCTCCAGTATGCCAAAAAGCCCTACATCATCGCTGGAGGGGGAATTCACTATTCAGAGGCGTGGAACGAATTGGCTGCATTGGCAGAAAAATTTGGCATTCCCGTTGGTGAAACACATGCGGGTCGTGGGTCGATTCAATCCGATGCTGAGCTCCTTTTGGGAGGTACTGGACACCTCGGAACCCCAGGTGCTGGACGAATTGCCGAAGAAGCTGATGTTGTTCTCTGTGTGGGTACTAGACTCCATGATTTCGTCACAGGCTCCAATTCAGCCTTCCAGAACCCGGATGTGAAGTTCATCAGTATCAATGTCAATGACCGGGATGCGTACAAGCTCGGAGCACTCCCTATTGTGGCAGATGCCAAATTAGCACTGAGTGCCTTGCTTGAAGCCGGAATTCAAGCTGGCATTCAGCCTCAAAAAGACTGGGTTAAGAAAGTCCGGTTCGAAAAAAACGCTTGGGAAAACATCAAACGCACAGAAGTTTTCATTCAACATGCTGGCGAGAAGATGAGTCAAGGGCACTTGATTGGAATCCTCAATGATGAAATGGATGAGGGTGATGTGCTTGTGGCTGCAGCCGGGACAATTCCAGCGGATCTAACGAAACTCTTTGATGTAAACGGCGGCAAGACATTGCACTTAGAATTTGGAAATTCCTGCATGGGTTATGATATTCCAGCAGCGATTGGGGTCAGATTGGCTGGTGCTGAAAAAGAAGTGTATGTGCTGATGGGAGACGGCAATTACCAGATGCATCCCATGGAGCTGGTCACTGCGATGCAGGAGAGGACAAAAATAACGATCCTATTGAACGTGAATTATGGTTATCAATCGATCCATGGACATCAAAAAGCACTAGTTGGTTATTCACTTGGCAATGAGTTCAAGATTCGTGATCAAGAAAGTGGGCTCTTGGATGAAGGGCAGTTTATCGAAGTTGATTATGCAAAGAATGCTGAAAGTGTAGGGTTAAAAACCTGGGTTGCCAACACTGAGCAGGAAATACGCTCCGCTCTGCAGGCGGCAAAACATCAGGAGAATTCTTGCCTGATTGTGGTGCCAACGGAGAAGTATCGCTCACCTCCTGGGTCGGAAGTATGGTGGGAGGTCGTTGGAGCCGAAGTGACGAATGATCCAAAGACCAAAGCGCTTGTAGAAGCGAGAGAAGCAGGACGAATCAAACAACGATTCTATTATTGAGATCAAGAACTCCCCAATCTTGCAAAAATTCAATTTGGGATCATGTTTTATTCAGTGATTGATTTACAATTCAGAACTCCAGCGAATCGCTGTGGTAGAACCCAATCTGTACATTCTGTTTTTGCCTTTCCTAATACTGGTGAAAGAAAGTTATGAAGACCATTACTCGGGATGAATTCAGCCCATCAATCGTTGTGGAAGAATTAATGGATGGTGCAGGGGCGATCATGCTGAAGGATGTTTTCTCGCAGGAACGCATAGAGCGAATTGCTCAAACGCTTGAAGCAGAAACTGATGAAGCGATTGATACCGGTTCCCACTTCAACCAAAATGATCAAGATCCTCTGCTCCAACGTAGAGTCTGGTTTACTCGGCTTGTTGAGTTGGACCCTGACATCGCAAGTTTGGTGGAAGAACCGATGATTTTTCAGTCTATGCAGGCGTTTCTAGGCAAGGAATTTGTGATGGGGAGCATGTGCGCATCTAGGATCATGCCTGGCTATGGAGGACAAGAGCCACACATCGATTACCCCTACTGGGATTTTTATCGCAACGAAACCTTCCCGACCCGCACCAACTCCTCTTTCCCACTGAACGCACAGGCAATCATCTTGATTGATGAATTTACCGAAGAAAATGGTGCAACCGCTCTGGCGCCAGGTTCTCAGAAAGATTTGCGTTATCCAGATAAGAATGATGATTTTTTTGGGAAATGCATCCGTTTGACTGGGAAACCAGGAGACGTGGTTTTGTTCTTTGGAGCAGCTTGGCATTGTGCCATGCCTAATCAGAGTGAAGCAGGGCGTATCGGAATTCTAGTGGAGTTCTTGCCAAAGTTTGTCACACCCATCGAAGACTTGATGAAAGATTTAGATGCGAAGCATTCGCTAGTCATTACACTATATTTTATTAGTTTGCTAATGTATTAATTTGAACATCTTTGTGTAAGACGGATAAAGTGAGAAAATTTTGCATTTCTTCCACTACCTTTTCTTGTCTGCATTAATTATGTAATGATAATATGTTAAGGCTAGCTAGGATCGGGGAGAAAATAAGTTCTTGACAGGGGGTCTTGAAATGCGTGCCGTCCGGCGTGCCA
>CAJXNF010000114.1 GCA_913056375.1 uncultured Pseudomonadota bacterium
ACCGGTTTGTGGTGGGCCCCAACAGCCGCATGGCCCATGCCGCCGCCCTCGCCGTGGCGGAATCCCCCGGGCGGGAGTTCAACCCTGTGTTTATTTGTGGTGTGGTCGGCTTTGGCAAGACCCACCTGCTGCATATGATTGATGCCCTAGCCCGTCAGGACTACCTGGAGTTGAGCCGCTACACCTTCGACTCGCTGGAGATCCAGCTGGCAGATCAATCCCAAATGACAGTCACTCGCATGAACATGGAAGGGAACTCGGGGATCTGTCGGATGGACTTGAAGGAACGGTCTCTCGGCAAGGAGCAGGAACAGCGGGCCAGCGTGGCGGCTCATCCTCAATGGGGGGCGCGTTGGGAGAGTGAAGAGACGGATTCGGCTGCTACAGAGTGGCCGGAACGCCGCAAGGAATTTCGGAACCCCACGGATCCCCGTGCTCATGTGCCTCACTGGGTGCAGGCTTGGCATCAGCGACTACAGCGGGTCAGCATGCTGCCTTCGGTGCGTCTGCCAGTCCAGTCAAGTATGTGGGCTGAAATGGGTGGAATGCCCGAAGGATCGAAGCTGGATGCTGTTCGGGAGCAGATTCAGCGTTCGGTGCAGCAGTCTTTGAAAGATTATGCCCAGACGGTTCGTGAACACGAACGCAACCTGCCACAGTCTCTGCTTCAAGCCTTGCAGGGTCAGGAAGAGGTCTCAACAGAGGAATTGCGAGGTCTATTTGGGCGTCTTCAGGAGCAGGAGCGATGCCTAGAGGAATTGCAACTGATCAGCCCGGGTACAACAGAGAGCATTCTACCCACAGGAGCAAACTACCTTGCTGAACAGGGGCGGTTGTTACGCTGCTACTGTGAGAACATCCTGGAGCGCTTTCACATGCTTCAGCACTGTTCTCGCCGCCTGAAGTTGTTGCTGGATACACTCAATCTCTGGCTACATCGCAAGCATTTCCAGACAGATTCCACGGGCCAACTCGAATTGCGTGTCATGGATCGCAACGGTGAGTTACGGCAGCCCCTCTCACTGGACAAGCTCTCTTCTGGAGAACAACAACTGGTCTACCTGCTGGGCCTGTTGATCTTTGATACTCAACCCAAGCAACTCGTGTTGCTGGACGAACCAGAACTCTCGCTGCATCCGGCTTGGCAAGACGACTTCCTTCCGCTGCTTCAGCAGATCTGTGAACTCAACGACTGCTATCTGTTGATGGCCACGCACTCTCCTTCCCTCGTAGGTGACGACTGGAACATTGTCTGTGAACTTGCCGATCAGGTAGAGAACTGATGCCCAGTACGCTGCTAGCGAGTCAGCGCAATCCGGTTCGTATTCTCAATCAGGTCCGTATGCGCCACAGCCAGTCTCGTAAGTTGACGCTACTGGTCGAGGGGCCTTCTGATCGTAAGTTTTTTCTCAACTGGCTGCGGGAGGAACAGCTGCGTGTTGAACCTCTGCAGGGTCGCCAGCAAGTAGAGGCCGTTTGGCGTCTGGCTTGTAAGCAACCAATCCAACCTCCGCTGATTTGTCTGGTCGATCTGGACTACGACCAGCTGCTGGGTCGTGAGTTGGTCGAACATGAGCGCTTTATCTATGTCTCGGCGCGGAGCCTGGAGGAAGAAGCCGAAGCCAATGATCTGGAAGGAGTGCTGGTTCGCTCGGAGGCCCTGCGTAAGCTGTTCTACGAGAAATTACCAGAGCGGATTCTGGATGAGCAGGAAGACCTGGTCGCCTACCTGAAGCAACAACGCGAAGCCTTGCGTAAGGCTGCTTCCCTAATTGGTGCCTATCGTGCTGCGGCTCAATTCTTCTACTCTGAATTTCACCGTGGGTACTGGGATCGAGATGCTTTGCAGATTGGTGCAGCCGAATTTTTGGACCCACCCACCCTACAAATTCAAGAAGACAAACTAAGGGAAATCGTTGTTGCCAGCGCCCTCCACAAACCTGATCACGATTGGATGGTCAATCGGGCTCAGCAGCTGTTTGCAGAGTATGGTTCAGGCTGGAATCTTTGTCGGGGTCATGACCTCAGCAAGCTCCTAGCCTTGCACCTCAACGCGCTTGGACGAGAGAATCTCTCACAAGCCGATGTTGAATCCTTGCTTCGTGCAAGCTTCGAAACAGCGATGGTGCAACAAACCCAGTTTGGTCAATGCTTCATGGAACTAGAAAAGAAATTGCGCAAGGCTTTGTTGCGGTGACGTTTTGATTGCCTGAAATGGAGTGGGGTTAATTTCGCTTCGAAGCATCGAGGACACTTCCTACCAGTTCTCAAAATAGACAACCTGTTTTTCATCTGCTAACTTAATTAATTTACTTCCCATCTGCATCGCCTCAGGAGCCAACAGCACAATGTCCGGAGTCAATCCCTACATCCAGCAACCCGATTTTGTCCTCCCGCAGGAGCCCTACAAGATCACTTTCTTACCGGCTGATGTCACGGTCGAGGTGCAACCAGCAATGCTGCCTCATCCTCAGGATGGGCTCCCTGGCTCTCTGTTAGCCAGTGCTCTGGAAGCTGGTCTCGACATGGATCATTCTTGTGGAGGGGTCTGTGCCTGTTCGACCTGCCACATCTGGGTGCGTTCCGGAATGGACAGTTGCAACGAAGCCACCGAAGATGAGGAAGACATGCTGGACATGGCCCCTGGACTACAGCCGAACTCCCGACTGGCCTGTCAGTGTGTGCCTGATGGAACAAGTGATGTGGTCGTGGAAATTCCGGATTGGAATCGCAACCTGGTGAGTGAAGGTCACTGAAAGGACGATATGATTACGCTGACCGAAAATGCGGCAAAGGAGATCCGCAAGATCATGCAGGAGCAGCAACTGGAAGAAAATGTGTTCATTCGAGTGGGTGTCAAGGGTGGGGGATGTTCTGGCTTCACCTATACCTTTGATTTTGATGCCCGCAAGACTCGCTTTGACCTCGATTTCGAATCACAGGGGATGCAGGTCGTTGTGGATAAGAAGAGCTACCTCTACATCAAGGACACAGAAATTGATTGGAGCTACAGCCTGATGGATCGTGGTTTGCGCTTCAACAATCCTTCCGCAAAGTCTTCCTGTGGATGCAAAACTTCCTTCCAGTTTGAAGCACCTGTTCAGGAAAACGTCTTTCAACCCACTTGGTAAAACCGATGAGCGCCGAACTTTGCGAACAAATCAAACAAGCCGTTCAGACAGCCCTTCCAGACGCTGAGGTGGCAGTCACTGGTGGTGGTGGTCACTTTTCTCTGGAAGTCATCTCCTCAGCCTTTGAGGGCAAGGGTCTGCTGGCTAAGCAACGGCTAGTCTATGGCGCTTTGACCGAACTGATGGCTGGGGAACACGCACCAGTTCATGCCATCGATTCATTGAAGACTCTCGTGCCGGAATGAGATCCGGCTTTACCTGGCTGGAACTTCTCCTGGCGACTTCGGTTGCTGCCGTCTTTCTGGCACTCGCCCAGGGACCGCTGCTGCACTTCTCCTCGCTACTCACCGATCAATACACGACTTCCGCCAAGCAACGCCAACTGGATCGCTTTCTATTGATGCTTAAGACGGAGTTGATCCAGGCTGGATATGCGCTGGGAGATGATGCCGAACCAGTACAAGTCTCTTCAGATGAAATACTCTTACTGGCAGATCTCAACCGTGACGGGGACCTGAATGATACCCGAGAGCGCATCTCCTACCGTTTTCGGTCTGCTGATAAGAAACTTCAACGTCGTTCCGGAAGTGGGAGTTATCAAACCCTGGTTGAAGAAGTCGGAGCTATCTCTTTTGCCCTCGGTCCTGGTCGTGATCTGCCGATGTCACCACCCCAGCACTGCGTGGTAGTAGGAGTTCGCTTGGATCCAGATGCAGAAGATCTATCCTACACCCTCTGTCCGATTTTTCTCTGAGTAAGCTATGTCCACACTGCGTCTGCAACTTCATTATCCAGACATGCCGGTTCCTCAGCGGGCTCATCCCAAGGATGTGGGTCTTGACCTAACGGCAATGGCGTTGGAGTCACACAACGAACGACTTTTTTTCATTGACACAGGCGTCTCGGTCGAACCTCCGGAAGGATTCTATGTAGAGGTGGTTGCTCGTTCCAGTTTGTCCAAGACAGATTTCATTCTGGCCAATTCAGTTGGTATCATTGATCCAGACTACCGAGGTCGAATTCGGCTAGCACTACGATACTTGGGAGAAGAATCTGGGGCGGACGCTGCAGCAGAGCTGATTGGGCGTCGAGTGGCTCAGTTGATCCTACGTCGCCGAGAGGAAGCAACTGTCGAAGTTGTCAGTGAGTTAGGAGACACCGTCCGAGGTGCAGGAGGATTTGGTAGCAGTGGAAGCTGAAGCTGCGTCTGCACAGCGATGTGGAGGTTCCTATGACCTTGAAGATGCTGGCTCAGCTGCAAAATTTGTTGATCTTACGGGAGTTCCCGATACCATTTTGGGAACAGCCTGCCCAAACCGTGACGAGCTTGGATTCGTTGAATGAATAGATCATCAGAATCACTTCGGCTAGTTTAGAAAGCCGATCTCCTAGAGCAATCAGCTCATCGACCAGCACGACACTTTTATCAATTCGCTTTCACATTGGGTGAAGAAGAAAAGGGCGGACCCGCTCCCTGGCCAACACTGCCAGCCTCCTCCTTGTTTGACCTGAGTTTCATGAAAGATCGAGAAGAAAGTGCCTTGGTTCAGGCCAAGAGACAACTACAGCAATTTTGGCGAGACACTGGCGTGACTTGTGACGAGCGCTTGCTGAAGGCGTTCCACCAGTTGTCTCGAGAAGAGTTTGTGAGCCCGATTCACCGGGAAAATGCCTACATGGACTACCCGCTGCCGATTGGTTCCAACCAGACCATCTCCCAACCCACCACCGTGATGACGATGCTCCGCTTGCTGGAGGTGGCTCCACAACACCGAGTACTCGAAGTCGGTGCCGGTAGTGGTTACAATGCTGCCCTGCTGGGTCTGCTGGCCAAGCAGGTGGTCTCACTGGAATGTCGAAGAGAACTCGTTGAAATGGCTTCTCAGAATATACGTCGAGCAGGCATTCAGAATGTGGAAGTCCGTTACAGCGATGGGAAGATTGGTGTTCCAGAGTTGGCGCCGTTTGATCGGATCATTGTCACCGCGGCGGCGGCTCGCTTTCCCAATGATCTCTGGGAGCAATTGGCTGAAGGAGGGATCCTCGTGGTTCCGGTGGGAGATCCCTATTCCTGCGTAATGACTAGGGCGGAGAAGAGCGACGGCAAACGACACGTCACCCGTCATGGTTCTTACGCCTTTGTACCCTTGGTGTAAGAGAGAGATGATTTAATGGCTTTTTGGGAAATTTGGTTACAGGCGCTGATCCTTATCGTGATTTTGGGTACCTTCCTCTGGGGGGTCAGTGTTCGGATAAAAAATGCCAGTATTGTTGATATCTTCTGGGGACCAGGCTTTGTGGTCTGTGCTTGGTGGTACGCCTGGCAGTGTGAGTTTGACTCGTGGCGCTCCACGCTGCTACTTGGGCTAGTGACGATCTGGGGACTGCGACTTGCCTTGCACATTGGCTGGCGTAACCACGGCAAGGGAGAGGATTATCGCTACCAGCAATTTCGTCAGGATTTTGGACCGGAACGCTACTGGTGGTTCAGTTATTTTCAGGTGTTTTTGCTGCAGGGTGGATTGCTTTGGTTCATCTCGGCTCCCTTGCTGGCGGTCCCATATCTTGCTGCAGAAGAAAATCCTTTCGGCTTGTTTGATGCGTTGGCGCTCTTTTGCTGGGGAGTTGGTTTTGCTTTTGAGGCCGGAGGAGACTGGCAGTTGGCACAATTCAAGGCCAATCCTGCCAACAAAGGTAAGGTGCTAGACCAGGGATTTTGGAAGTACACGCGTCATCCAAACTACTTTGGCGATGCTACGGTCTGGTGGGGTTATGGATTGTTCAGTGTGGCCAGTGGAAGCTACTGGCCAATGATTGGTCCTCTGTTGATGACCGGGCTGATCATTCAGGTTTCAGGGGTTCGACTGCTGGAACGTACACTGGTGGACGCCAAGCCGGAGTATCGGGATTATGTTGAGCGAACCAGCGCGTTCATTCCCTGGCCACCCAAGGCTTCCTCTTCATCAAGAACGACTTCCCAGCAGGAAAGCTAACCAGCGATTGCTCGGCTGAGACTTGTGCAGACTTGGCAGGTACGCAGAGTGGCGCCAGTTGCTTACCCCCAGCCATAGACTGAAAAGTCCCATCAGCGCAATCTGTGCGTAGGCCCACTTGGAGAAGCCGAAAGAGAGCAGGAGATCATAAGTCCCATGGAGTACAGCAGCAATCAGCCAACCTCCCAGCAATAAGCGAGTGACGGCTGCAGCATCTGCTCCCTGAAGTTGACTAAGGCGAGCTTTGGCAACAAAGTAACCCAGGGGCACACTCATGAAGGCGTGAGCTGGAAGGGTGACCACAGTCCGAGTTGCCACAACGCCTACTCCATACTGCTGAAGATAGAAGCCATTTTCTAACGTCGCAAAACCTAGCGCGACTACCGCACCGTGCAGGATGCCGTCAAAAGGTTCACGCAGATGCCGAGTGGGAAAGCTGAGCAACAACAGTACAAGTAGCTTGGCGGTTTCCTCGTTAAATCCTACTAGCATCCAGAAACCAGCCTTATAGAGCGGCCAGTCTCGATCCATCCACAGGAAGGTTTCCTCGGCTCCAGGCCAAAAAAGCGTGTACTTTTCAACGCTGTGATTAAGCAACAGGGCAATCAGCCCACAGCACATTCCACCGACAAATAGCGCGGCCAATCGGCGTAAACTAGCCCGCTGATAACGGTGCAGACGATAGAACAGCCATCCCCACATCAATCCTGGGGCAATCAGCAATCCAGCTATTGAAAGCATGATTTGTCTCCAAGGGTTTGCGATTAGTTGGGAATCGTGGCATGTTTTTTCATTTTTTTCATCTTTCTGTATACGACCTGTTCCCAGATTCTTGAGTATCGCATGAACCGCATACCAATGTTGCGCCAGGAAGAGCACACGGAACTGTACTTGTTCGCCGAGGCAATCAAAGATCGTCGCTACTTCCGCAAGATTCCGATGAACCTGCTGCTGGAAATGCTGCGCCTGTCACAGCTGGTGATGTTATCTCATGATGAGCAGCTAGTGCACGAGGGCGACAAGGACCCCCCCGAAATGTACATCCTGCTCCATGGTTCGCTAATGGTTACCTCACAGGGGGAGTTCATTTCTCGCCTGGAATCACCAGGAGATGTAGTTGGCGAGCAGGCAATTCTCTCGCCAGAAGCTCGCACCATGACCGTCACTGCCGAGGTTGACTCCCGTGTGCTTGCGTTCCCGAATGATGTGTTTCGTGTGGCCGAAGAGATGAGCCACATTCCAGCTATTTACCTCAGCTTTGCCAGTATTCTTGCAGAAAAACTGCGGATCACAGAAGCCCAGGCTAAATTGCGACGGAATGCTCGTCCTCAAGGAAATGCCACGCCACCTTGCATTGCGATTGTGGATATCGACAGCCGTGAGCGACGAGTGATCCGAGGTACCCTGAGTACACTTTGGAAAGAAATGAAAATCGTTGAATACGCCAGCCCCAAGGAATTCATTGAGACTCCAGCTGAGCGGCGCTTTGATCTGATCATCCTCGATCCACTTTATGACCATGACTACCATGATGAGCAGGAGTTACTCGAAGCCCTCGGTGAGTCAGTGGGCTTGCACAACTGTCCTGTTTTTGCGGTCAGTGAGTGGTGCAACGATGAAAGCAATCGTGAGAAGCTCGCTCAAATGGGCATTGGGGATTTTCTTGGTCGCCCCTACTCGACTTTCGATCTACGGCACAAGCTTTCTGCTTTCAAGGTGGCCTATTATCGACAACGAGAACTGGAGCAGGTGGAGCATGCGGCTGATACCGACCGGCTGACCAACCTGGCCAATCGACGGCGTATGGATGAGTTTCTGGATGCGCTGGTCACGCTGTACCCGGAGGAGCGTCAGCCCTTCTCGTTAATCATCACTGATGTTGACAACTTCAAACACTATAATGACACTCACGGTCACCAGATGGGAGAC
>CAJXNF010000115.1 GCA_913056375.1 uncultured Pseudomonadota bacterium
GACGCCTGGTTTGCTCTAGGATTCACGGTTGCTCAGGATCGCTTACCCCAGTTGGTCTGGTTCAAACTTCTGGGCCAAGGGAGACTTTCAGAAGTTTTTGGGCTTTGGGAACCTGTAAAAAAAATCGATCTGTTGATGCGTGGATTTCAACTACATCAGGTCGGGCAAAGGATGCTGGATTTAGCCAGTCCTGAAGCCAAACAGGCCTTTAGAGCCTACTATGCTGGGGTAAATTTGTTCTTGGAGCGGCAATCAGTTTTACCACTAGAGTTGGAATTGCTCCAACTTTCTGGTTATGAGATTGAGCCCTTTGCTGATGATGATCTCGTGGGGATGGTGGGAGTAATGGCTCTGCAACTCCACCTAGCCATGCGAGAAGATCTGCTGGCTGAAAAGCTCGCCCGTCAAGTAGGTGAAGAGAAGCTAAGAGAACTGTTCCCAAACTATCATGGAGGATCTCCAGCTGTTTTGTCCTCACCTCTTCAAATTGGTCGTCACTTTTCCCTCCCAAAAGATGAGCTTACAGAACTCCTGTCTTGGCTAGAACCCTTCATGGGGATGGGCCACAGCAACAACTGGGTGATTGCCCCCAAACGCACAGTCACCCAAGCAGCCCTACTGGCACATGATCCCCACCTCGGTCTTGCTATTCCAAATTTCTTTTACGAAGCGCATGTGCAAACACCGCAAATGGAAATTGCAGGTTCCATGGTTCCCGGGTTGCCTTTCCTGGTATCAGGTCACAACACAAAAATCGCTTGGGGAATGACGAGCCTTCATGCAGATGCCGGAGATTACTATTCTGAGAAGCTAAGTCCTGACGGCAAATTAGTTCAAATCAATGGTGAATGGCAACCCCTGACTACACGTGAAGAGCGCTTGAAGGGTCGTTGGTCTGAAGAGACATTCCTGCTGAGAGAGACTCCTCATGGGCCCATCATCAACGATTTTTTTCGCCCCAACGAGTTAGAAGATTTTCAAAACGAAATCCTCAGTTTTCGCTGGACATTGCTGGTGGACAAAGCCAGCAGCGAGATCGAAGGCTTCTACAAATTGAATCAAGCAAGCAACTGGAACGAATTCCGGTTGGCTCTGTCTTATTTTGGTGGGCTTCAACAGAACTTTGTATATGCAGACAAGCAGGGCAATATTGGCCTTCACCCCGCTGCCAGTCTACCGATTCGTCAGCAAACTGGACAAAGAATCCTCCCCGGTCACGATGGCTCCGCTGATTGGTTGGGGCTACGGAGAACCTTGGAATTACCATTTTCCTACAATCCAGCGAAGGGATGGGTGGGCTCTGCAAACAATGCCTTAGAAGAAACTGGGATGGGTACCGTCGCAGGTTACTTTGCCCCTGGTGAGCGGATGCGAAGAATGGAGCAACTACTTCAGGGTTCTGGCTTCCTCTCTCCACAAGCCATGCAACGATTTCAAAATGATACCTGTTATCCACTCGCCAAGTTAATTAAAGAGGCTTGGGGCCGTTTGGATTCGGTCGAACTTATTCAAGAAGTACCCGTTTCATCCCTTCTCAAAAATTGGAATGGCTGCTTTGCCAAAGAAAGCGTGGCAGCATCCCTAGTTGCTCAATGGGAATGGGAATTTCATGAAATTCTTTTCAAGGATGAACTTGGAGAAGAACTGAGTGAGGACTACCGGGGTTATGCTAGCCAGGCGCTGGTTCGGCAAATCCTCAATGGTCTTGCACAAACATGGGTGGATGACATCAGCACCTCTAACAAGGAAACTTTAAATGAAGTTGTCTTGTCTGCCATGGAGCAGGCGATCACAAAGCTTTCTGCTTCTCATGGAAACGATTGGCAAACTTGGGAGTGGGGTACAATTCAAACCCTACAGATGAAACATCCTTTCGGCTGGATACCTGGTCTTGATCGCTGGTTTAGCGTGGGGCCTTTCCCAGCACCTGGTTACCGGAGCACCCTCCGTAGAGCTTCTTCAAACCCACCTGACTGGAACGTCAAACACGGAGCTTCCATCCGTCAAGTCATCGATTTTTCAGACCTCAATCGCTCCTCCTCTGTACTCCCCACAGGACAATCCATGCACCCGCTTTCACCATTTTTTGCTAATCAAGCTCCCTTGTATGCCAATGGTGATTCTCACCCTTTGTTGATTGATCCCCGAGAAATTCAAGCAAATCAGCGCCATCAATGGCGTCTCTTGCCACCCTGATTGAATTTTTGACACTCCAGGTCTGTCATATCCGTTCAAGAAAAAGGTTGACAGGATAATTCCATCAAAGTAGAAATTGGGTTTTTAAATAATCGTAACGTTACGAAAACCACTCAATTTTGGATTCAGAATGGCCAAGATTTGTCTAATCGGTGCTGGCAGTACGGTTTTTGCGCGCCGACTTGTGGGAGATGTCCTGCTCACTCCTGGACTACAAGACTCAGAAATCGCTTTACACGATATCGATCTGAGTCGTCTGAAGACTTCTGAGATCGTTACTCAAAGAATGGCTCGCACCTTGGGTCTCAATAATCGGGTAACTGCGACGACAGATCGCCGGAAAGCGCTGCGTGATGCGGATTATGTCATTCTGATGATGCAGGTAGGAGGATATCAACCAAGCACAGTGATTGACTTCGAGATTCCCAAGAAATATGGACTTCGCCAGACCATTGCCGACACGCTAGGTGTAGGAGGGATCATGCGTGCGCTTCGGACCATTCCGGTGATCAAAGGAATTCTGGAGGACATGGAAGAAGTTTGTCCGGCTGCCACCATGCTAAATTATGTCAACCCCATGGTGATGCTCTGCATGGCAATCAATCGCCTAACCCCTGAATTACCTATGGTTGGACTGTGTCATAGTGTGCAGGGAACCGCGGAAGAACTGGCCAAAGACTTGGGAGAAAACATCAAGGACATCAACTATTTCTGTGCAGGCATCAATCATATGTCCTTCTATCTTCGTTTCGAGAAGAAAACCGCAAGCGGAGTCGAAGATCTCTACCCACGTCTGAGGGAAATTGAAGCGCAAGGACGCATGCCAGATGGAAACAGAGTTCGTTATGAGATGTTGCGTCGCTTAGGGTACTTTGTCACTGAATCCAGTGAACACTTTGCCGAATACACCCCCTGGTTTATCAAGCGAGATCGCCCAGACTTGATCGAACGCTTCAATGTACCTCTGGATGAATATATCCGACGCTGCGAAAATCAAATTGCTGGCTGGGAAAAAACAAGGCTGGAAATGGAAGATGATTCGGCAGAAATGGAGGTTTGTCAGAGTCATGAATACGCTGCCGCCATCATCAATGCGCTGGAAAACGGTGAATCGACTGTGATCAATGGGAATGTGGCTAATCAAGGACTGATCAGCAACCTCCCCCAGAATCTCTCCGTCGAAGTGCCTTGCTACATCGACAAGAATGGCATCCAGCCAATCAATGTAGGAGAATTGCCTCCGCAACTAGCAGCGGTGATGATGACCAATGTCAACGTTCAGCAATTGACAGTAGAAGCTGCCTTGACAGGGAAAAAGGACTACGTTTATCAAGCCGCCATGATGGACCCGCACACGGCTGCAGAACTCTCACTTGATGAAATCTGGAATCTTGTGGATGAACTGCTAGACGCTCATGGAGACATGATTCCTCCTCTGAGTTGAAGAAAAACAAATTATGAAAGGATTCGATTACGGCCCAGTTTCTCCTCGCGAGGTTTATTTGTTTGACCTCAATGGGTATATCGTTCTGAGAAATGCACTGAGCACTGAAGAGGTGAAAGCGCTAAATCAATGCATTGACTCAATTCCTGAACAAGAGCCCGGAACGTCTTACAGAAACGTACATTTCCACGACTACAAAGATGATGGACAGTCCGGCCTGAATCTGCAGCAAATCTATGAGGCCGGAGAGGCCTTTGAACGGCTGATAGATCATCCTGCTTGGATTGAACACATGAAGTTGTTTGTGGGGGGACAAGGAACATTTGATCATGCGCATGGACCATTATTCATTGATGAGAATTTTGTAAATTTGCGGGGTAGTGGCAAAGCAATCGGGATGCACTCGGGTGGTTATCCTTCGATCCTCAGAAATCAATATCGCTTCCATGGGGGGCGCTTCATGTGTGGTCAAGTGAACGCCCTGATTGCCCTGACAAATATAGGCCCAGGTGATGGTGGAACTGTCCTTGTTCCTGGCAGCCACAAATCCAATTTTGAGCATCCAGACTTAAAGAACGTGGCAATGCGTAGCGAAGGTTTCGGTGAGTTGATCGAAGGTGCGATCGAAATTCAGATGGCAGCTGGAGATGTGCTGGTCTTTGTGGACGGACTCTGCCATGGTTCAGCCAAGCGCAGTAACAGTGGTATTCGACGAATTGCTGTTTATCGATATGGACCTTCCTGGGGAAATTTCCGACACCAGTACCGGCCCTCAAAGGAACTATTGAAACGACTCACGCCAGAACGCAGACAGATGGTAGCTCCCTATACAATGTGGGATTCTGAATTCAATCAGCCTGAAAAGTCTCATGCCTGAAATACCCACCAAAGATGTTGGTCGTTCGCCTGACGGTGGACACTTGCCAAATCTGACTCCTGTTATCTCACCGACCTCTGCGAACAAAACTTTTTCACTAACTGCTGCTGAACGGATACATCTGGATATCTACGGTTATGTTGTTTTAGAAAAGGTACTCGCAAAGGCCGAGGTTGATTTACTAGTGGAGACAATTCTTCAGTTTGAGCAGGATTATCAACGGGACAAAGTACCTCCCAAGTCTCATATGTTCTTTACCTCAACCACTTGGGATTTCTTCCGGATTGACAATCTCCCCCATCTTGCTTCATGTTTCCGCGACTATGTTACGAACCCAAGGATCGTAGGACTTGCTGAAGATGCTGTGGGTGGCAGTGTGCGACTAGAGCAGTCCGATGCCCACATTCGCAGGCGAGACCTGAATCAACCGGTCCCAGAGAACTATGGATGGCATCGAGGATTCGACCCAGCTTTCAGTTATCGTAGCAAAGGTTTGTTCCACTGCCCGTTTGTAAAATGCCTGACAAACCTGACTGACCTGGGGCCAGATGACGGAGGAACAACCGTGATCGCTGGCAGTCACAAGATGGTGGATATTTCAGAGAGCTTGTTGATTGAAGCTGTCAGGGAAAGACCTGAGTTGCGACATCAAGTTGTTGCGCCGGCAGGCTCGACCTTACTTTTTTTCGAATCAACGATTCACGCGGGTGGGATCAATCGATCTGGGAAAGATCGCTTGCTGATTCTAGGTGGATACACACCGGATTTCTTTCAGCCTTGGTTTGATTACGAACCAAATCCTGATTTTTTGGGAACCCTTTCTGCTGAAGAAAAGCCTTTTTACAATGGCAGCCGCAAGTATCACTGGCGCAAGATGAATCGAGATTTAACGAACCCCAAGGTTTAAACACACAACTGAAAAAATAGCACATGCGAATCGCTTTTATTGGTGCAGGCAGCGTCGGCTTCACACAGAAATTAGTTCGGGACATTCTCTCTGTTCCAGAACTACAAGAGACTGAATTTTCCCTCCAAGATATCTCACAAGATAATCTTGAGATGGTGAAACAACTGCTTGAAAAAGATATCTCCGCAAATGGATTACCAGCAAAGGTCTTGTCCACCACAGATCGAGCAGAGGCCCTGGCTGGGGCAAAGTATGTCATCAACTGCTCTAGAATCGGAGGCTTGGAGGCCTTCCGACATGATATTGAAATCCCGTTGAAATACGGAGTGGATCAGTGCGTTGGAGACACTGTTTGTGCTGGCGGAATCCTTTACGGACAGCGAAGCATCCCTGCAATTCTTGATTTTTGTGAGGACATTCGCAGCTATGCTGAGACCGATGCCCTCTTCCTAAATTACGCCAACCCAATGGCGATGAACACTTGGGCGGCCTTAGATTATGGGAAGGTCAACACGATTGGTCTCTGTCATGGAGTGCAAGGAGGCGCAAAACTCATCTCAGAAGTACTTGGAGCAGAGGATCCCAAGGACTTGGAATATGTCTGCAGCGGGATCAACCACATGACTTGGTATATCCAACTCAAACTTCGTGGTCGTAGCATTGAGAAGGCAGAGCTACTCGAGGCATTCCGCAAACATCCAAAGTATTCAAACCAAGAAAAAGTCAGAATTGATGTTCTCGAGCGCTTCGGAGTGTTTTCGACGGAAAGCAATGGACATCTGAGTGAGTATCTTCCCTGGTATCGAAAACGACCTGAAGAAATCAATTCATGGATTGACTTATCAGACTGGATTCATGGCGAAACTGGAGGTTACTTACGAGTTTGTACAGAACGTCGAAACTGGTTTGAAGATGATTTTCCAAGATGGTTGAACCAAGCAGGGTTGCCCTTGGAACAATACGAGCGCTCAACAGAACACTGTAGCTATATCATTGAGGCTCAAGAAACTGGCAGAGTTTACAGAGGGCACTTCAATACCAAAAACAATGGCGTGATCATAAATCTACCAGATGATTGCATCATTGAATCGACCGGCTTCGTCGACCTCTTCGGTATGCATATGGCTTCAGGGATTGAATTACCGATGGGTTGCGCCTCTGCCTGCAGAACTTCGATTGATGTCCAGCGAATGTCAGTTGAAGCTGCAATGAAAGGAGATGTGGATTTACTCAAGCTGGCTGTGCTGCATGATCCCCTGGTTGGGGCGGTTTGTTCACCAGAAGAAGTATGGGCTATGGTCGATGAAATGTTGATCGCTCAAGCCCAATGGCTGCCTCAATACGAGGAGGCGATTGAACCAGCCCGACAACGACTTTCAAAAAACACTGTCAAAACCCGAACCTGGGCGGGAGCGGCCCGTAAAAAGGTTCGTAATGTTGCTGAACTGAAAGAGGATGTCCACGCCAGCCTGATGGTCGAGGACGACGCATTTCAGCCCTAAGGCAGTCGCAGATGCGACTGCTGAATCCCGCTTGGCAGGAAGCTGCCAAGTATTTTGATCCCTAATGGGGGTCTTTCTCACCGTAACTACGGAGGAAAGTTATGACTTATCCTGAGTTCGAGTTCAACGAGGAGAAAATCCTTTCTCTTTGCGATTCTGCTGAAAAAAAGTCAGAACCGCTTAGCGTCTTGAACAAGATTGGTATTCACGCCAAAAAAATTGCTCTCACCACTGCACTTGGACTCTCAGTAGCAGGTGCTTCAACAGCCTTGGCCGATCGCCTACCTGCTGAGAAAAGCATGGCCACTCTCAAGTGGGATCTCGTAGGTCAGAGTGACTTGTGGGAGTACAAGGCTCTCCCCAGCTATAGTGAAGCTCCATTTCTATCTGAAATGGTAAAAAGTGGCCAACTCCCTCCTGTGAAAGACCGCCTTCCCAAGGAACCACTTGTCATGAAAACCGGTGCGATGATTGATGGAACCGGTGAGTATGGTGGTGTGTTCCGCCATGTGATTGGTGGCCGCCCGGAAGGCTGGAACTGGCTAGCTGGTCAACATCAGGGCTGGGGTGGTATCAACATCACCTTGCAAGAGTGCCTTGTTCGCCAAGGGCCTCTCTGGCAGGTAAAGCCGGAAGAGCAGAACGGACCTCTTCCTAATCTAGCAAAAAGCTGGAGTTGGAATGCCAACAAGACATCACTGACTATGAACCTTGTCGAGGGCGTCAAGTGGTCGGATGGAGATGCCTTTGATGCGGAAGATCTCCGCTTCTGGTGGGAAGACAACGTTCAGGATGAGAAAGTCACCTCCAGGATGCCCAAAGATGGGATGGGAGTGGGCACCACTATGAGTGTAGTGGACCCATACACAATCCGTTTTGACTTCAAGGAGCCTCAAGGTCCAGCTCGGGTAAGTTCTTTGGCATATATCCAAGGTTGTCCCGGACCTTCACATATTTTGAAGGACCATCATC
>CAJXNF010000116.1 GCA_913056375.1 uncultured Pseudomonadota bacterium
TCAGCAGGCTTTGGAACTGGGGGAGAAAGCTCTGGAAATTCAGAATCAACGTGCGGATTTGTACTATCTCAGAGCGTCATTGCTCTTCCAACGAAGAGATTACCTGCGAGGGGACATTGCGCTAGCTAGAGCGCTTGAATTAGATGATCGTCCTTTGCCCTATCAACTGCTGAATGCAAGGCGCAAGCTGATGCGTGGAGAACTGCAGCAAGTAGAGCACATCATCGAGAAATTAAAGCAGCAAGACCCGACGAATGTTTATTTGTTGACTCTTCAAGCTGATTTACTGGTCACCCAAGGGAGATACGACCGGGCAGAGGCACTGCTTCGACAGGCGTTGGTAGTCAGAGAAACATTTTCGCTGAGATTTTCTCTAGCTCGAGTTCTGTATTTGCAGAAACAATATTCTCGAGCTCTGTCTTATACTGAGGACTTGTTGAAAGATTCCCCCACTCATTGGGAGAGTGTATATCTACAAGCGATGACTTTGCTACAGTTAGATCAGACCGATCAAGCGTTAGAATTGTCAGAAGACTTTCTGGCCAGAGAGGAATCTCAAGGATTAGCTCATCGTCTTGTAGCCGATATCAAACGCTATCGTGGCCAAGAACAAGCAGCCCAGGAAATTTTGGTTCGAGGCCTGGAGCGATATCCACGCCAATTTTATTTAATCGAAGCACTGAGTGCTTCCTATCTTGTAACTAGGCAATACAAGGAAGCAAAAGTGATTCTGGAGAACGCTCTAAAAACCGACTCTCCCTTCCAATCCGTTTTTTTGGATCGGCTTGCAACAGTTTATCGACAGCTTAATGACCAGGTGGCTTACCAGAGAACCTTGCGTCAGTTTCAGCAGTTGAATGATCCAATTTCAATTCAGCAATCTCTCTCAGTTCCACCTCTCTTTCAATTGCTTTCACCTGAACCGATGGAGAGTTTAATCAACACTTCGTTTGTACAGCGCAATTGAGGGGAAATTAGAGTTCTCTTTGATCTCAGGATATCTGGAAGCGGCTTAAGCTTAAAGCATTTGGAAAAGCAGTTTTGGTCTACGACAGACATACTTTGATAAAATGCTTCGATAATTTATTTAAGCCACTGAAATTAGAAGCTCTAATAAACAAAAAAATTTATCAGTTAACCAGACTCAACAAGCACCAATCAAATAGTTATGGCACAATCCATTTTCGAATTAAGCACAGAACAACTCGCAGCAGTTGAGAGGGCTCTGCTTGAGATAATGTACCGGCAGGGTTGGATTGTACCTTCTGGTAGTGATCCTGAAGCATCTCCCATGTTTCGAATCTCAACACCAGAATACATGGAGCATCATTATAAGCCAGAGGAGCACTGGGAAGCATGCCGGGCTCATGTTAAAGAAGAGGAAGCTGAATCTGTAAAAAACCTTTTGATAGAATTACATGAAGGTGAGACTTATCAATTCGGTTTGAGACGCTTTCAAAGAGACAGATTTCAGCAGTTGTTTGGCTTATTTCAGGCTGAGCAAAACTTTGAGGCAACTGAACGCCAAGGCGTCTGGCGCAAGGAGCTAGAGACTTTGGATTACGGAATAGAAAGGGTATTGGATATCCTTGTTCAGTTTGAAGATATTCGAAGTCTTGCAGGCTTAGAGCAAGCTTGGCTAACTCTCCGATATGCTTCTGCGGGAGGAGCACAAGAGTTATGGAGCGCTCATCTATCTGATGAGATAGATTTAGAGGCATCTCGCAAACAAATTAGAGAAGCTTTGGATTCGTTGGAGGCAGCGACACGTGACCAGACGTTGATTCAAGTACTCCAGCTAGTTCAAGAAAGCACGGGTGAAATGCAAAAAGTTGAGGATACTCTACTCTGGACTCAGGTCGGAGTGTCAGGTGTCAGTGTGGGCATTGTGGACACCGATGAGATCGTCGTTTTTGCTCATCAGGGAGAGGTGGATCAGTGGAATCGGGAGGAAGAGTTTTTGAGACTAACTTTAGATGCGCCACTTAAAGCAAGTACTCTAGAGGGGCTCAGGGATGATCTCGCAGACTGGATGAAGGTGGGGAAGTAATTTTAGGTATGATTTGACCTAGGACTGTAGCCCCCAACTATTGGAGGCTACCAACTCCTCCCTAGGTCAACGAACTTGTTTGAAACAAGTTTGAAGGCTCAAAAAAATTAACCAGCCATTCTATGTGAGTCAAGGCAAATTCTAAATCTGCGAATAAATCTGCAATCCTTATTCTAATAATTCATGCTTAATTCGTGATTTGTCATCCAAAGCATCGCGAACGATCAATAAATTCTTTTGGATTGCCTGTCTGTTACCACTAATTTGGATAGGAACCCAAGTTACTGAAAGCGCAAACCCTGTAGAATATCTTGTTCATGCAACAGGCGACTGGGCTGTTTATTTTTTAGTGAGTGTTTTATGGCTTTCTCCGTTAAGAATTTTGCTTGGGAAGCGGAGTGGGTTTGGTTGGATCAAGCGACTTCAATCCCACCGAAGAAGTATTGGGCTAGCTTCAGCCTTCTATGCGAGTCTGCATTTTACATTACACATTCTTGATAATCCTGAGTGGGAGATTTTGTGGAAAGATCTTCAAAGGATCTACTTACTCACAGGATTTCTAGCCTTTCTAATCCTTTTGATATTAGCCCTGACCAGTAGCAATGCAATGGTCAGAAAACTTGGTGCGAATCATTGGAAAAACATCCATCGTCTCATCTATTTTGCTGTGGTTTTGACGGCAGTTCACTTACTTCTGAATGAAAAGTCATCAAATCTTCAGGCACTGATTTTGTTTGTACCCCTATTAGCCGCAGAATTCCTGCGATTAGGATCCTGGTGTTACGGATACTGCCAAAAAGAAAGATGACTTCCCGAGCGTTTTTATGTTTCTCTATTTCGAAACTCAGCCAACTGTAGGTCCGCGCCGCTTCTGCAGGCTTGCATGGGGCCAGCAGGTGCGGAGAGGCCTGCAACAATGGCGTCTGAGCGTTCAGACTGGGAAAGTGGGGACCAATCATTATTCGAAGGATAATTGGTTCAAGTCTGCGGATGCACTACACTCGAAAATAAAAATTCTTGAAAAAGAAATAACGGAGAAGGGATTCTCTCGGAGAAACAATCCATCTCTTGAGCAATTGAAATTTCCATTTCATGAGAACGAGCAGGCCACCCAAATCGAACTCTTCTCCAGCCTACCTGCCTAGCTACCGCCAAGGATTTGTCCTACTTATAACACTAATGCTGGGTGTTTTCCTTTCAGCTTTAGTCGCTCGGACCTATCAAAGTGAGACTCAAAGTAAAGCTCACAGCAAAATCTTACTGGATCGCTTAAAAATTTATCAGGAAGCCCAGGCCGTTGCGTTGTTGGGGTTGGATTCCCTAAGAAACATACCCCGGTCATTCCTTACAGCATCTCCAACAAGTTTGCCGATAGCATCAGGAATGGGGAGTGATTGGCAAGCGCTAGCCAGTGAAGTGGATGGAGGAACAAACTTGCTGCTTGGTCTTGATTACCAAAGGGTTTCACAGTCAGAAATCAGCATTGAAGTGCTACTTTCAATCACTCAATTCGATGTGACGGAACTAGCTTATCATCAGCGAGAATCTCCTGACTTACCACCCATGCTCATTTGGGATGTTCGTGAGGATCGAGAATTAGTTGAGGCGAGTCTTAGACATTGGGTCTGGTTAGCTGATGCTTGGACGAAACCACCTTTTGATTTTTCTTATTCTGGATCTCAGCAACTGGACTGGTCTGGTGAAAATGTTCAGATTGCCTCAGACAATCATAGCTTGATGGTACCATTATCCATCTTTGTAGATGGAAACTTGGTTCTAAATTTACCTTCAGCGAGTGATTTTGAAGAAGTAGATTCCCAATTGTTGATCTGGGTCAGTGGTAAGTTAATTCTACAAGCTGGTGAGGGATCTGGTCCGGTAAGTTTTAATGGAATTGCAGTGGTTGAGGGTGAGGACTGTATTCAGCAACTTGTGTCTGAAATTTACTGGAGTGGCCATCTAAGCTGCATCGATAATCCCAGTAGTTTGGGTTTGTTTCACATTCGGCAAAAAAACTGGGCAGGTGGATCCTTGAAACGCCCACTTCTGAGAGTTAGCGGAGTCAGGGCAACTATGTAGATTACAATTGATCCAGGTTAATTGGGCCAAAGAGTCCCTCTCGAAAATCATGAAGAAGCATCTCTGAAACTCGCTGAATATCGACATTTCCCCCCGTCCTAAAAAAACCTCGCTTGTTGGCGATTAGATCAAGAATTTCCTGAGAGCTTTGTGCCTCACAGCCTTCAATTTTATATCGCTCTAACAGCTTTTGTGGAAAACGTTTTCTTCCAAGTTGAATCAGATAGTTGGATAAACTCTCCACACCAACGATTTCATCTCTGATTCCTCCAATGAGGGTTAGGTTCAATCCATCAATGGTATTTTGGATTTTAGGCCAGAGGATCCCTGGAGTGTCAAGTAATTCAGCATTTTGGCCGAGAACAATCCACTCCTGATGTCTAGTTACTCCAGGCTTGGGACCAGTTTGAGTAGCCCCACGACGAGCAAGAGCATTTATCAGACTGGATTTTCCCACGTTTGGTATACCGATAACCATCAATCTCAAAACAGGAGGCCTGATGCCTTTTTGTCGCAGATTTTCCCAACGTGTTTGCATCAGTTTTTTTGAATTGGGAATAATTTGGCTGAGTCCTTTTCTTTTTTTTACATCCACAAATAGGAAGGGCTTGGTCGATTCTTTTCTTAATTTTGACTCCCACTTCTTGATTTGATTTGGATCAGCCAGACCTGATTTATTGAACAGAATTAGAGAGGGCTTGTTGATCAAAAGATTTTGTAGGTCAGGATTTTGTGAAGTGATGGGGAGTCTGGCGTCTCTCAACTCAAGGACAACGTCAACTCTTTTAATTTGGTCCCCTACCCCTCGCAATGCCTTGCGCATGTGCCCTGGGAACCAGTTGATGTTTAATTTTTCAAAGTCTTGCAAATCTTGAAAATCTTCCATCAATTTAGAAGTTCTTGAATATGGGCTTCTACGCTTAGAGCCAGTGCTTCCAGATCATAACCCCCCTCCAGCAAGCTGACCATACGACCACCCGCAAATTTTTCAGCGAGAGTTCTCATTGTTTTTGTAATTTCACGATAGCAATTTTCGGTGAGATTCAGCATCGCTAGCGGGTCACGAATATGTCCATCAAAACCGGCAGAAAGAAGTATAAAATCTGGTTTGTATTCCTCGAATTGAGGAATGATTCGATTATGGAAAAACTCTAAATATTGCTCATCTGATGTGCCAGGAGGCATAGGGAAATTTAACGTGAATCCTTTGCCAGATCCAACGCCAGTTTCTTGGGCGAAACCAGTCCCAGGATAACACGTTCTGGGGTCTTGATGTGTACTTGCGTATAGAACCTGTGCGTTTTCTTCAAAGAGATGCTGTGTGCCGTTACCATGATGTACGTCAAAATCAAAGATGAGAATCCTCTGATATCCAAAGTTTGTCCGCAAAAATTCTGCAGCAATTGCTACATTGTTAAAGAAACAGAAGCCCATCGCTGAGTCATGTTCAGCATGATGCCCAGGAGGACGAACAGCACAAAATGCATTGTCTAGTTTGCCGTCAGCAACCTGGCAAACACTATCGAGAACAGCTCCAACTGCGTGTAAGGCTGCACCGAAAGTTCCAGGGGAAATGACACAATCTGGGGTTCCAAGTGTTCCTCTACCCAGTTCCACAGCTTCCTGAACGGAATCGATATGCCTCTTGGAGTGTAGCATTTCTATTTCTTTAAGTTCTGCGGTGCGTCCAGGACGCACTTCTAATTCATTCAAGAGACCGCTATACCGGAGATGCTGATCGATTGCTCGAAGGCGATCAGCATTTTCGGGGTGATTGCCTGTGTCGTGTTCAAGATAAATTTTGTTTGTATAAAATCCAGTAGCCATCCGACTAGCTCAGTTTGGTGTTTGTTCTAATGATGAGTTTGCAGGAAATTTTAAGAGTTCTGCTAATGTTTCCAGAGTTGGAACAGAGAGATCGTGATGGTGAGCTTTCCTAACCAAATAACCCAGAATATAATCCACTTCATTAGGTCGATTTCTTCGTCGATCCTCACACATAGAAGAGTAATTCGCACTGGTTTTGTAGGCTACTTGATCAATCAAAGAGAGAATTTCTAAAGGTTCAACTTCTTGTTGTAATTCTAGTCTCATCACCTCAACCCCCTCATGGACAATTCTCTTCCAAATTTGCTTAGAATTTGGATTGTCAAGCAAGTCTCCGTTTCGACACAACCATAGAGCTGAAAGACTGTTGATGGAACAGTTGACAAGAAGTTTCCCCCAAAGTTGTTTGAGGATGTTGTCAGTGAGTACAACAGGCAGGCCTGTCGCCTCGAGTCTTTTGAAAAGTATGTTTTTCAATGACTTTGGGGCGGAGTTGTCCAAGGTCCCTAAATAACTGGAGCCTATTCCAGTGATTTTAAGAAATGCCGACTCATGCCAGTAAGCTCCATTGCTAGTAGATAGTATCAGAATAGGTTGTTCAGGGAAAAGCTCACGGACTTCTTCAAAGACACCAAGTCCATTTTGTAAGAGAACTATCGGGATCTGCTTTTTAATCAATGTTTCTTGAAGTGGTAAAAGAGCACTCCTTACAGAGTAGGCTTTTGTAGCAACGAGCAGGGCTTCTAAAGTGGGTAAAGAGGGATTATCTGATTTCATTGCCGAGGTCCTGCAATTTTCAAAAATTTTATCTTTTTGAATTATACATTCTCGAGAACTGGTATTTTGGCGCTGCAGGAGTAAAGTATCTATTTTTGCTCGCTGAAGGTAATAAGTCCAAAGCCAACCCATGGCCCCTGCCCCGAGGATTCCCCACTTGGGTAGATTTCTTCCGTTTTCTGTCTGAGACGTGGATGCCATTTAAAATGAAATCTGTGCTGTGACGGAAGTCTTTAGCTGACGGCCGATGCCAATCTACCAACTTCATCCGAATATCTTACAATTTCCTTCACCCGATGAGGCAGAACCCAGCGGCTTGTTGGCAGTCGGTGGAGACCTTTCAAGTGATCGGATTCTGATGGCCTATCAACAAGGGATTTTCCCTTGGTATGAAGAAGGACAACCTCTACTTTGGTGGAGTCCTGATCCAAGACTTGTTCTGTTCCCTGATAAGATCCACATTACCCGAAGTTTAGCAAAAGTTCTTCGTAACAGACCCCATCAAGTGCGATATGACACTCACTTTGCAGAGGTGATTGATCAGTGTGCTACCACTCGGGCCCTGGAAGGAACTTGGATCACGAGGGCAATGAAAAGTGCCTATATTCGTTTGCACGAGCAAGGATTTGCCCATTCCATTGAAGTCTGGGAGGAAGATCAATTGGTGGGAGGGCTCTATGGGATTTCTCTCGGACATTGTTTTTTCGGTGAGTCCATGTTTAGCAAAAAAAGTAATGCATCAAAAGTGGCCTTGGTTTCATTATCTAAGTTTGCAATGGAACAAGGATTGCGATTCATAGACTGTCAGGTCACAACGGATCATCTTTTGAGCTTGGGTGCGGAGGAGATGAGGCGCAAAGATTTTTTGGAAATGCTCCAGCAAGAACTGGATTACCCTACCCTGCGGGGCCGCTGGATCCCCACTTAACGGAATCTTCATGGCTAAACAAAAAGCAATGTTTCTGCTGAAACTTTCCTATCCGGTTGCAATGATGATTCTGGTAATAAGTGGATTCAGCTTAGTGGTCAGTTTCTACATGGGTATGATCACGGGGCAAAGCATGCGCCAGTTACCGGAAGCTAGCATTGCTTCTCAGGAAACAAATCGTCCAGAAGCCCCTGATCTTAAAAAAGAAGATCTGCGTTTTTTT